>JBJEBP010000114.1:0-12341 GCA_051870135.1 Candidatus Cryptobacteroides sp.
TGGAATTACCGATAACATATTGATAATCAAGGAGAATGATGTCCTGAACCTGGGACATTGTTCTCTTGTTTTCAAAATGACCCCAATGGTTCACTGGCCAGAGACAATGATGACCTATCTTCCTGAAGAAGAGACACTTTTCTCGGGTGACGCATTCGGATGCTTCGGAGCCCTCAAAGGAAGGGGAGTTGACCACTTCGAGGAATTCCGGGACGAGATGGTCAGGTATTACGCCAGCATCGTCGGCAAATACGGCCAGACAGTGCAGGCTGCGATGAAGAAACTCGCAGGCCTTCCTGTTTCCAGAATATGCAGCACCCACGGTCCGGTTTGGGAAAATGATATCCCGAAAGTCCTGGACATTTACGACAGGATGAGCAGATACCGGACAGAGAAAGGAGTCTGCATCGTCTATGGCTCGATGTACGGCAATACAGCCGAGGCTGCAAAGGCAATATATGAAGAATGCAAATCCCGCGGAATCAAGTGCGCAATACACGATGCCGTTTCTGAAAATCCTTCTTACATATATAAGGATATATTTGAATATGAGACACTTGTATGCGGTGCGCCGACATACAACAACGAGATTTTCCCGGCAGTAGCTCACATTCTCAAGGGCGTAGCCGCACGAATGATCAAGAATCACCGTTTCGCTGCCTTCGGTTCCTACACCTGGGCTGGCGGAAGCGTCAAGCTGATGAATATGATGGCTGATTCGGCCGGCTTGGAGGTGATTTGCGAAGGAATGCCGTTCAAACAGGGATTCTCACAGGCAAAACCTGATATTAAGGCATTTGTCGATGTCCTTGAAGCTTAGACTCCCCTTGCACAGACTTGTTACACAATTTATATTATGTTAAGTTGATACTATGGTCCTCACTTTCCTCACCTTATTGGGCGCTGTCGGACTGTTCCTCTATGGAATGAACCTGTTCAGCAACGGAATCCTTAAACTCACAGGAGACAAATTCAGTTCCTGGCTCGGGATTATGAAGAAAAACCCGATTTCGAGCATCGCTTCAGGTGCCGGAATGGCTGCCATTGCTGAATCATCCAGCGCTGCAACCGTCACAATTGTCAGTTTCGCCAATGCCGGAGCAATAACCCTTGCACAGGCTATACTAATGATAATGGGTGCCAATATTGGCGCAACGTTAAGCGCCTGGTTCATAGCAGTTTGCGGATTCAGCTTTGAAATTGGAACCATAGCCTACCCTTTCATTGCCCTCGGCTTCGTACTTCTCCTCCTGAAAGGCAGGAAGAGGAAAATCATCGGTGAGGCAATTTTGGGATTCGCATTCATCTTCCTCGGATTGGCCTATATGATGGACAACTTCCCCATTGCCGGCGAAATGGCTGATGTAAAGGCCTCATTTGACAGTTTCACTGGCAACGGCTTCCTCTCCATCATTTTGTTCATGGCAGCGGGATGCATCCTCGCATTCGCCTGCCAGAGTACGGGAGCAGTGACCCTGACAATGGTCATTGCATCCTGCGGATGGATCAGTTTCGATATGGCAGCCGCAATGGTAATGGGAGAAAACATAGGAACTACTATCACTGCCAACCTCGCCGCCTCTGAAGCCAATCTCCAGGCCAAGCGTGCCGCACTGGTACATACATTGTTCAATATCATTGGAGCAATACTTATTCTCCTGATTTTCAGGCCATTCCTTAAACTTATCGGATTAATGACCACGGGCCTGGGACTTGATAATCCATATCTTGGAGCAATCTGTTCAGGCCATCGGTCAATCCTCTCGGGAGTCTATGGAATAGCGATTTTCCATACAATGTTCAACCTCCTGAACACCTGTGTACTGGCCTGGTTCACCAAGCCTCTTGAAAGACTGATGACGATACTCGTAAAGAACCAGGAAGGCTCCGCCGGTGAGGAATCCCGCCTGAAGTTCATCTCAGCAAGACATTTCAGCTCCCCTGCCGTTGCCATCGGACAGGCATTCAAGGAAATTGCAGAATTCGGTGAGGAACTGAGGAGCGGATTCAAGAACGTCAAGCTGGCCCTCAATGAAGGAGACCCTGACAAATTCGAGGAGCACAGAATGGCTCTTGTGCAGCTGGAAGAATTGTCGGACAAGCTTGAATATCAAATAGCCGAGTTCCTGAACGGCCTTACTACAGAGCCACTTACGGATGAGGAAGCCTCCCAGGTAAAAATTCTGTACAGAGTCATAGGCGAGCTTGAGAGCCTCGGTGACAGCGGGGAGAATATTAGCCGTATTCTTGAACGGGAAAGGGTTCACAACAGAAAATTCGACGAAAAAGCCGTAGCCAATATCAATCTGATGATTGACATAGTGATGAAGGCCTACGACGTGATGGTGGACAATCTCAAGGCTGCGGTATCAGGTGACTTGAAGGATATCCAGAATGCCTACTCAGCCGAGGATGAAATCAATGAAACCCGCAACAGACTCAGGAACGAGGGCATCGGCCAAATTGAGCAGCAGACGGGCAACTATCAGTCACTCAACTATTTCCTCGATATCATTGCTGAGCTTGAGGCTATGGGTGACTTTATGATAAATGTGTCACAGGCTGTACTTTCACGCAAGGCATGCTGATAGTCTTGTACGGGAAAACAAATCCCTGAACCACAATGAGAAAGAAAAAGACAGACATTATACTTGAGAACGTCCTGATTGAGGGAATTGCAGCTGAGGGAAAGGCCATAGCGAGAGTCGATGGCGTTGTACTTTTCGTCGAATATGCTGTGCCCGGAGACGTTGTCAATGTCAAGGTATCCAAGAAGAAAAAGAATTATATGGAAGGCGTAATTACCTCAATGATAAAGCCTTCTGAACAGAGGATGGAGCCATTCTGCGAGCATTTCGGGATATGCGGAGGCTGCAAGTGGCAACATCTTCCATACGAGTTGCAGTTGAAGGCCAAGCAGCAGCAGGTCTATGACCAGCTTGTGAGAATTGGCCACCTTGACATACCTGAAATCTCCCCTATCATCCCTTCCGGCAATACCCGTTACTACCGCAACAAGCTGGAATTCACCTTCTCTTCCAAACGCTGGATTTATGGCGACGAGGATCCGGAGAGCCTGGGGCCCGAGGAGCGTTGCGGACTTGGATTCCACGTAGGAAGATTCTTTGACAAAGTGCTGGATATCAAGCATTGCTGGCTCCAGAAGGAACCTTCGAACAGAATCCGGCTCTTTATGAAGGACTACGCCCTGAAGCACGGCCTGGAATTTTACAACATCAGGGAAAACACAGGCTTCCTGCGCAATATGGTGGTCAGGAGCAATACTGCCGGAGACATAATGCTTACAGTTGTATTTGCCTATGAGGACCACTTCCTGATGGATGATTTCCTTTCATCCATATCTGAAGCATTCCCGGAAATAAAATCGCTATACTATGTGATAAACAGCAAGTTGAACGACTCTATTTCTGACCAGGAATGTATTCTTTTCAAGGGAGAGGATGCAATATGGGAAAGGATGGAGAACCTGAAATTCAAGATTGGACCGAAGTCCTTCTACCAGACAAACAGCGAGCAGGCCTACAAGCTTTACTCTGCTGCACGGAACCTGGCAGCACTGAAAGGCGGCGAGGTCGTCTATGACTTGTACACCGGTACAGGAACCATTGCCCAGTTCGTTTCAGCGAAAGCCTCAAAGGTAATCGGCATTGAATATGTCAAGGAAGCCATTGACGATGCCAATGTCAATGCGGCAGCCAACGGCATCAGCAACTGCAGTTTCTTTGCAGGCGACATGAAGGACGTCTTGACTTCCGATTTCATCAAGGAGAACGGCCGCCCTGAGGTTATGATAATAGACCCGCCTCGTGCAGGGATGCATCCGGATGTAGTGAAGACCATACTCGAAGCTGCGCCACAGCGCATAGTATATGTAAGCTGCAATCCGGCTTCACAGGCCAGGGATCTGGCAATGATGTCAGGACAATATGAAATTGTCGCGGTACAGCCCGTGGATATGTTCCCGCAGACCATCCACGTCGAGAATATCTGCGCATTAGTCAAAAAATGATTATATTTGTCAGCCAATAAGAACATATATGATACTTCAGATATTGATTTTGATTGCCGGCCTTGTTCTGGTTGTCGGAGGAGCCGAGGCCCTCGTGGAGGGTTCGTCTTCCGTAGCCAGGAAGTTCGGTATCAGTGAATTCGTAATCGGACTGACCATCGTCGGAATGGGAACATCAGCCCCGGAGATGGTCGTAAGCTTCATCGGAGCATTCCAAGGCAAGGCTGATATAGCAGTCGGCAATGTAATAGGCTCGAACATATTCAACACAATGCTGATTCTTGGAATCACCGCAATGATTCTTCCTATGCAGATCACGAAGTTGAACCGCAAGAAGGACATTCCTATCAACATTGTCATCACAGTCCTCCTGATTCTTCTCGGAATCAACTACAGCATTTTCGGAATCGGTGCCGACAGGCTGAGCAGGATAGACGGAGCCATCCTCCTGGCATTGTTCTGCGTATATATGTATCTTTCATTCCGTTACGATACTCCTGAAGCATCGGATGAAGAAGTGAAGGACAGGAAGTTGGGCTGGTCCATATTGATGATTGTGGCCGGACTGGCAGCATTGGTGCTCGGTGGAAGATTTTTCGTGAACTCCGCGGAGAGCATTGCCAGAATGTTGAACGTCAGTGACAAATTCATTGCAATTACGATTCTTGCAGGCGGCACTTCCCTTCCGGAACTTGCAACCTGCATCGTGGCAGCCGCCAGGAAGAAAGGCCAGCTTGCACTCGGCAACATCATAGGCTCGAATATGTTCAACATTCTACTGATTCTCGGCGGTTCGGCTGTCATCAATCCTCTTTCGTTGGACAATATAAGTCTCGTTGACCTGGGAATGCTGCTGATGAGCGCACTGCTTATTTGGTCCAGCATCTATGTCGGGCAGAAAAACAAGATTGACAAGGCCGACGGAGCGATTCTCGTGCTCCTGGACATAGCTTATATGGCCTGGCTGATTATAAAAGGATAGTACTAAAATCTAAAGATATGGCTTTCAAACCTACAAACTACAAGCTGCTGAATGTGGCTACCGGACGGGTCTTCGAAGATGAAGGCTGGACATTGTCGGATCCGGAATCTGACGCGCCGTCACTAATCCGCGCCGTATATGAAAAATCAAGATTCGAACCAGTTGAAGGCAGAAAAGGACTTTACAGATACGCCAACTGGCTCCCTATCAAGAAGACATTGAGGAATAGCCATGCCCCTGTCACCTACAAGAGCAAGGGACTGGCGAAGATGCTCGGGATGGACAATCTCTACATTACGCTGTCCGGATTCTGCCCCAAACTCGGAGCTAAGATGGAAACCTGCTCTTTCAAGGAGACAGAGGCCTTCTCCGTATGCGCAAGACTCCCAAAGAACAACAAGAGAATTCTTGTCGTGCAGTCTGCAGGAAATACAGCAAGGGCATTTGCCAAAGTCTGCTCCGACAACAATATTCCGATTGTAATATGCATACCTAAGGACAATGCCGGAGACCTCTGGTTCTCCAAGAAGCTGTCATCCTGCGTAAAGGTTGTGGCAACTCCTTCAGGCACAGATTATTATGATGCCATTGCCTTAGGCGAGAAAATCTGCCAGAACCCTCGTTTCATGGCGGAGGGCGGTGCAAAGAACGTAGCCAGGCGAGACGGAATGGGCACCACTGTCCTCTCTGCAGTAGAAGCAATAGGAAGGATTCCGGATGCTTATTTTCAGGCGGTAGGAAGCGGAACAGGTGCCATTGCAGCCTGGGAGAATGCTGAAAGACTTGCCGCTGACGGACGTTTCGGAGAGAACAAGATGAGAATCTATGCCAGCCAGAATTCACCGTTCACTCTTATGTATGACTCCTGGAAGGCACACAGCAGGAGCCTTGTTCCTATAACTCCCGAAGAGTCCCGCAGGAAGGCAGAGGTCATCCTCGGAAAGGTTCTTTCAAACAGAAAACCGCCATACAGTATAGCAGGAGGTCTTTTTGACGTCCTTGAGAAATCAAATGGAGATATGTTCAAAGTCAGCAACGACGAGATTGTATATTGGGTTGTCCAGTACAACAATCTTGAGGGATATGACATATTCCCTGCCTCTGCCTGTGCTGTTGCCAGCCTAAAGCAGGCCCTCGACAATGGGACAGTCAAAAGAGACGAAACTGTCATGCTCAATATTACAGGTGGCGGTCTCTTCAATGCTACAAAGAAGGGATATGTTGTCAAGGAGCCTGATCTCATCCTCAGTCCTGACCAGCCTGCTGAAGAAATCATAATGGCCGTAGACAAGTTGTTTTAAACAATAACCCTACAATAACTTGAATATCAAATAAATGCCTCTGGACATCACCCCCATTGACACCTTGAATGTTGCCGATTCGGCACGGGTCGCAATTGCGAATATGGCCAATGAACTGATCAATAATCCTGACCAGTTCTTCCAGAACCTTGTTTACGATGGCATCTCGTTCGCATTGAAAGTGGTTGCAGCGCTGATAATCTATTCTATCGGTGCCTGGCTGATAAAGTGTGTCAAGGGGATGCTCAGGCGGATTTTCGAAAAACGTCATACAGAAGGAACCCTGGCGACTTTTGTCAACAGTCTGGTTTCCATTACGCTCACTATCCTTCTGATCCTGGTGACAGTCAGTACTCTTGGAGTGAACACAACGTCGCTTGCGGCTGTACTGGCGGCGGGAGGAATGGCGATAGGTATGGCACTCAGCGGAACCGTACAGAATTTTGCCGGAGGCATTATGATATTGATTTTCAAGCCTTTCAAGACCGGAGACTATATCGAAGCCTTAGGCTACTCAGGGAGGGTTGCAGAAGTCAACATAGTCAGTACAAAGCTCAGGACATTCGACAACAAGACAATTATTCTGCCGAATGGAGCACTCTCCAACGGTAATATCCAGAATCTGTTCGAGCACGAGGTTAACCGCCTGGAATGGCTTGTTTCCCTTGAATATGGGGTGGACAACAGCAAAGCCAAGGAGGCTATGATAGCCATATTGAAAGAGGACCCGAGAATCCTCGACTCGTCAACGCCCGGTGCAGCTGATCCTTTTGTTGCCCTTAATGCAATGAAAGACAGCTCGATAGAATATACGATGAAGGCTTGGGTCAAGGCCGTTGACTACTGGAATGTCAAATATGATATCAACGAAAGGATCTACACCGAATTGCCGGAAAAGGGGCTTAATTTCCCATTCCCGCAGGTGGATGTTCATATAAAGAATTGAAAATGGGGCTTTGTCAAGCCCCATTTTCAATTCTTTATGCCTTTGAAGCGGCAAGCTTCTCTTTTTCAGATACCGGATTGCTGTAAATCCTCAGCAGAATCTCCCTGAGGTCTGCACGGTTCAGGGATTTCTCCACCTTGTCCAACTGCTGCTCAATGTAGGATGTGAAATTCTCCACATCGGCCGGCAAGTACAAATGGCTGTACTTGTAGCTATGATTGACCATATCGTAGGCAATATAGTTAGTCTTCCAAAGCTTGTACCCCTCTATGACCCTGATATCAACGGCATGCCTGATTGCCTGGTACCTGTCATTCTTGGCACAGCAGGAAGCCTCCTGAATCTCATCGTGAGTAAGAGGCTCGCCGATATTGAGATGTATATTGCCCTTCTGCTGCTGGATACCTGTCATAATGCTGATAAGGTCCTCCTTAGGCGCCTTGACATATTTCTGGGTGCGGGAAATAAGCTGCTCCCTTGCTTTCATAATATCGCAAGGCTCGTATTCGTATGATATGCTCAGCGGAATAATGTTCAATTCCTCGAAATTGGACGTAAAATCCTTGGTTCCGCTCATATCCAGCATCTTGAGAAGGCCCTGCTCGGTAGTATCAATGCCGTTTTTGGTACGTCCCTCGCGCTGGGCTATCCAAATTGAACTCTTCCCGCTTGTAATACAGGTCCTGATATACTTTGACAGGAGCTGTGAGGAAAGATAAAGGCTTCTTGCATTGATGCCCCTGATAACCTTTATCATCCTGTTGGAGCGGATAAGAGCCTCCACGTAAGGGTTTGAAAGGAGGTTGCTTCCCACTGCAATTTCAGTGGTCTGCATTCCATTCTGATAAAGCACAACCTGTGTGATGGCCGGGTCAAGAATGATGTCCCTGTGGTTTGACAGAGCAAGGAAACGACCATTTATCTTCTTGAAATTGGCAATACCATCGTAAGAGAAGTTGTGGGCTGTATGGTCCAGAACCCAGGCCACAGCCCTCGCCATGACAAGAGTCTGGAACTCGTCAATACTCTTTATGCTCTTCAGGACATTCTTGAGATAATCGTCTTTTTCTTTAGGGAACAATGACTTGGACACCTCTGAAACTACAGGATGATCGGCAAGTTTTCCCAACGCTACGACAGCTTCCTCATCGGAATACGGGCTGATGCTGTCGAATTCATTCCAATCTTCGTTCATAATAATCGAATCAGTTTTGGTTTCAGCAGATTATGGGTACTTAACCCGGAATTATGAGGCAAGTTTCTGCATAATCGTTCACAAATCTAACAAAAAAGAGGGTAATGTCCAAATTATCCTCTTTATTTTCCCATATCGCAAGCCTTGGTAAGCAGCGAACTATCCCCGTAACTGAGGAAACGGAAGTCATTTTCAAGGGCAAAATCATAAACCCGCCGCCAGTCTCCTCCAAGAAAGGCCGAGACAAGCAGAATCAGAGTACTTTCCGGCTGATGGAAATTGGTGACCAGATAGTCCACGAAACGGAAACGGAATCCTGGAACAATAATGATGCGGGTACCAGTCTTAAGTTCATCAAGCCCGTGATTTTCAAGATATTGAATCAACGCATCCAGAGCTTCATCAGTAGAATAGGAATAGTCCCGGTTATATGGAGACCACTGCTCGACTTCGTGAGGATGTCCGTTTTCAATGCAAGATACACCTGCATAGAAGAGAGATTCCAATGTGCGAACGGAGGTTGTACCTACCGCAATTACCTTTTTCTGTGAATATCTAAGCTTCCTGAGAAGGTCAATGCTGACAGAAAAAGGCTCACGGTGCATCGGGTGTTTTGCAACTTCGGACTCCTTGACCGGGAGAAAAGTCCCGGCGCCAACGTGCAGGCACACAGTGTCAGTTTCAATTCCACGCTTTCGGATCCTCGAGAGCACATCCTCAGTGAAATGCAGGCCTGCAGTCGGTGCGGCCACAGAGCCCCTCAGCCTGGCATACAGAGTCTGATAGCGTTCTGTATCAATAGATTCACTCTCCCTGTTGAGATATGGAGGTATCGGTATTGTGCCGCATATTTCAAGCACTCTCGAGAAAGGCAGCCCACTGTTCCAGGTGAATCTTACAACTCCGGTCTGGCCTTCACGGGAGACAAGTTCTGCTTTCAGGCCAAGTCCGGATGCATCTTCAGGTGCATTTTCCGGAATAAATAATGACAGGGTGTCATTTTTCCATTTCCTGGCATTGCCGATGACACATTTCCATTCGCATACATCTGTAGCCGCAAAAGATAGGTTGTATTCTGCAGGATTTACCGGTTGCAGGCAGAATATTTCAATCCTGGCACCTGTATCGCGGACAAAATGAAGCCTGGCAGGTACTACTTTGGTATCATTGAACACCATCAGGGCATTTTCCGGCAGGAGGTCTGGAATTTCCCTGAATATATGGCGTGTAATTGAGCCTTTTTCATCGTAATGGAGAAGGTAAGAGGAATCTCTCTCAGCAAGAGGGTATTTTGCTATCCTGTCATCGGGCAGAGGATAGTTGTAGTCTTCTATTCTTATGTCTGGTATCATCTGTTTTGTATTTTCAATTTTTCACAAAATTACACAAACGTGGGATGATAAGCAAATCTCGAATAGTTTACAAAAATACAACAATGCAGGTTACAAAATTTATAGTCATTGTCATATCTGTAAACTTTACAAAAGGAAAATGCGTAATCTGTAAAAGTTTGTGAATAATTATAAATGTAAAATAAGAAAAATTTATGCAATAAATATTACCATTGTAAATATATAATAATCAGTAATTTATTTATCATATTTTAAATTTATCATTAATATAAAGCTGGTAAATTCAGGGCAGGGTGGGCCGTTTTGAAGAAATTTCGCTCGGTTATTCATCCTAATTTAAGTAATAATCAATTAATTATGCGATATAACATATAGTATTGCTTTAGAATATTTATCCGTTTTAGTGGGTTGTACTTCTGTTAATTCACTTTTGTAAAGTAATTTTTCATTTTGATTTTACATTTATTCTTGCTACATTTGTGAAAACGATGTTTAGAAATATGAATAACCGGTTACAACAATTCCTTGCAGCTGAGAATATATCCCGCTCCCAGTTCGCCGACACCATCAATGTTGCCAGGGCCAGTGTCTCCCACATCCTTGCCGGCCGGAACAAACCCGGCTGGGACTTCATCACCAGCATGATGAAACATTACCCCAATCTCAATATTGAATGGTTGCTGAACGGTACCGGAAAGATGTACAAGACCGCCTCGGACATTAAAGCGAGTCAGGAAAAGGAGGAGGATGAATCAATCCAGGACAACCTCTTCTCCTTTGGCGCACCGGCGCAGGAAAAGCCGGTCTCTTCTCGTCGTGAAGATAAAATTCCTGCCACTGGGACTGATTCAGCTGAAATACCTCGCCCTCAAGAAGGAAAAACCCCGGTCTCCCCTCTCCAAGTAATTGACAATCAGCGGAAAATATCCAAAATCGTTGTATTCTACGACGACAATACATTTATCGAAATCAAGTGATTTTCGCACGATGGGGGCATTGACGTTGAATCTGCGTACAACTTTCTTGTCTCATCCTTGGAAATGGATTATATTTGTACCTGTTAATCAAAACATAGACAGGCAATGTATCGCACACTCATCCGTCCTCTGCTTTTCAGGCTCAACCCTGAGACAGCACACGTATTCACATTGAGGATGCTGAAACTCGCTTCCAGCATCCCTTTCTGCAGGAAAATTGTCAAGTTGTTCTTCAAACGCTCACATCCGTCGTTGGAAAGAGTGGTTTTCGGCATCAAATTTCCCGGTCCAGTAGGCCTTGCAGGTGGTCTCGACAAGAACGGAGAATGTTATAACGAATTGAGTGACTTCGGTTTCTCATTCGTCGAAATCGGTTCGCTCACGGCGGAGCCACAGCCTGGAAATCCCAAGCCCCGCATATTCAGGGTCGTGGAGGACAATGCCATAATAAACAGGATGGGCATCAACAATGAAGGAGCCTCCAATGCTGTCAGAAATCTGGTAAAAGACCGTCCTGAAGTAATTGTAGCCGGCAACATTGCCCCGAATTCATCGTCCCACGGAGAACAGGTAGCGGAGGACTATGCAACCGCTTTTTCCATCCTCTATGACCATGTGGATATGTTCGTAATCAATATATCCTGCCCGAATGTTGAGGGCCTGACCAGCCTCCAGGACGTCTCCAGCCTGTCTGACATAATGGATAACCTGTTGAACATGAGGACAGGTTTCGACACCTACAAGCCTGTTTTGCTGAAACTTTCGCCTGATCTGTCGCATTCGCAAATCGATGAACTCATAGAATATTCCCTCGTTTCCGGCATTGACGGAATCGTGGCCGGCAATACCACAAGGACACGTGACGGCCTTACTATTCCACAAGAAAAAATCGCAGAAATCGGAAAAGGAGGAATGTCAGGAGCACCGCTCTACCGCAAGAATCTGGAAATGGTCAGATATATCCGGGAAAAGAGCCAGGGAAGGCTGCCAATCATCGGTGCCGGCGGAATAATGACACCTGCACAGGCCCAGGAAATGCTGGATGCAGGTGCCTCACTGATAGAGATTTACACCGGTTTCATTTACAATGGGCCGGGTTATGTCGAAAAAATACTCAAATATCTCGAAAAAAACATCAACAACAAGCAATGACAACAGCCTCAATCTGCACGATAGGAGATGAGATTCTCATTGGCCAGATCGTGGATACGAATTCATCCGGAATAGCCAAAGCTCTGAATAACATTGGAATACAGGTAAGTGAAATGCGTTCCATCGGTGACCGTCACGATGAAATTGTAGATTCCCTTGCTTCCCTGCTGGCCAGTAACGAAATTGTGATAACCACAGGAGGACTTGGCCCCACAAAGGACGACATTACCAAGGCTGCTCTTGCAGAACTCTCAGGTTCAAAGAATTACGTCCTACATCAGGAGCAGGACAAGGAAATGCGCAGAATACTACACTCACGTGGACTGGACATCCTTGAGAGCAATCTCCAGCAGGCTATGGTTCCTGAAACCTGCGATGTCATTGTAAACCATTACGGCACGGCCCC
>JBJEBP010000115.1:0-12336 GCA_051870135.1 Candidatus Cryptobacteroides sp.
GCATTTGCGGATGGAATCGGCAATTGCATTGATAGTTCCAGGATTGCGGCCTTCACTGAAATTCGGCACGCATTCTATAATTTTATCCATATATCCTAAATGTTTGTTACAATATGCAAATATAAAACGATTATTCGTGAAAAACCATAAGATTTCAAGGCCTTTCGGAAAAATATCGTCTATGCCTTGGTGAACTGGTATGCCAGCCGCTCGGACCCGTTCCAGCAATGTATGATGCCGCAGTAGGTGAAACCTTCCTTTGCAATGGCTTTCCGCATCACAATGTTGTCCCTGTGTGTGTCAATGCGAATGGCGGAATATGTACCGAGGGCATATTGCATTGCCGTATGCAGCATTCCTTTCCTTTTTCCGCTGCTGGCGATGCGGTGGATGGTGGCGTATGGCAAGTCATCGGGCCAATTGCCGTCGTAGATTACATTGTAGGTAGGGTCAATGCCAGGCCGGAGCACGAATGTGGCAATGATTTCCCCGCTCTCCTCCACGACATAGCTGTCCCCGCTTTCGATGTCGCTTTCCAGCAGCGACGTGGACGGATAATTGTCCGCCCATTGGTCAGGGTTGCCTGTGTTGCGCATGAAATTGCGGGCATGAGCGAAGATTTCCTGCATTGCCGGGATATCCTCCTTCATTGATTTACGGATATTCATTGATTAACGCGAATTATTACTGCACAAATATAGCAGTTTTCACATAATTTGGACTTGCAAGCCTGAAGCAAGGCCGTTTATTGGAAATATTTTCTTAAATTTGACCGATTTAAATAATTTCTTCCTGATGAGAAAACTTGTTCTTATCGTATTTGCCGTGATGGCGGCAATTAACGTTTATGCGCAGAGTTCGCAGGTAAAGGATGTCCGGCAGACCTATCTGTGGGACGTTACGCTTTCCATGAAAGGCAAGGTTGCAGGCTGTCCGAATATCTGGGACAAGGTCAAGGTATCAATGATTGATGATATCAAGAACATTTCCGATGAACGGACGGAGATTGTAGTCATTCCTTTCCAGCACAAGGCGCTTGAGACCTGGCGGGAGTATGCTACTCCTGCCGGCAAGGAATCGCTCATCCAAAGAATCAAGGATTACCAGATTCCTTTGTTCGATTTCGGCGGCCGGATGACGACAATGACAGACCTGCATTCCCCGCTCCAGTACTATGCCGACGATATCATCACTGCCGACAAGGTCGATATCCTGAAACTTATGACCGACGGCGTCAGCGACTTGAACCAGGACAAGTATGAGGCCCTTCTGCGCCAGTGGTGCCGGATTGCGAAGGAGAAAGATGCCTACGGCTTCTACATTATGCTGACTGATGCCGCAAAGGCCGGGCTGACGACACTCGCGCAGATTGATCCTTGCCGCTTCGAGCCTGTCGATGTTTCGCAGATGGAAGGGGCTACAGTATCGATACTTGCCCTTGCGCCACAGTCCAGGTTTGCATTCAATGTCCGTGATGACTATGGCAAGGACATTACGCTGAAGTTTACCCCGAATGGAAAAGGCAGCATTCCTTCCGGTTACAAGGTTCGTGTATATTCCTATGATAATGAGTATATCAGCTTTGACGAGATTGTTGAGCTGCGCCAGGACTATACTGTGACTGTCAAGGCCGAGTATCTGATGTCGCAGCAGCAGATGATGTCAACTCTTTCCGTAGATGAGAATACGCAGATATTCTTCAAGGCGGAACCGGCTGCCGGAATGGATGAAATGCCATACGCCACGACACAGATCCTGGATGACCTGACCACCTGTGAAATGATTAACAAACCTGAAAAAACAGTGAAATTCCATGTCCTTCAATAGACTGACAATACTTCTCGCCCTTCCTGTTATTTTGCTTTGTGCTTGCGGCAAGGAAGACGGCAATACCTCTGCAACCCGTTGGGGCAAAGAGAATTACTACAAGGATTTTCTCTGGAAGAAGCACGTTCCGGATACTCTCTATCGCGAAATGGCGTTTGAATTCAATGATGACGCCAGGAATTTCATGTCGGAGCCACTGCAGCTCGGATTGTTCAAGAAGGATGACAGCGGCAAGATGCTGCCTGTCCTGGAGGACGAGATGGAGGTCTTCGCAGATGGCGTCAAGTGTGAGAACAATGTGATAAGCGTGCGGCCCGGCACTGAAAGAATCAAGGTCGGCATTGTGTTCAACCCCAATGCTGAAAATAAAGTTCATCACTGGTTCTTCAAGCCTGTAGGCGACGGCGGACTTGAACGGATCAACGATATGGATCCTGATACATTCAACAGTCCGGAGTCCTCACTTCTGGATGTCGAGGCTGAGAAGAACAAGATTATGAATCCTCTTGCGGAAGGCTCGATGTTCACCGTCATTTTCCTGGTTGCGGCACTCCTGCTCTGGCTCTTTGTCCTGAAGCTGATATTTTTCCCTACCTTCAGCGTGGGCAGCATTGTCCTGAGCGATCCTGCGCCTTATATGTGCCAGAAGCGTCTGCGCGGCTGCAGGAAGATGATCCTGACCAGAAGAAGGAAGTCCCAGAACTGGCTCAGCCGCCTCTTTACGGGGAAAATCATATATGACATCAACCCTATGTGGACTTCGGATATCGTCATTGAACCACGTGACAGGACAAGCGTCCGGATTCGCGCGCCAAAGGAATATATGACTGACGCCCGCACAATGAAGGTTCACAATGAATATATGCTCCAGAATCTGACGACTGGAACCAGGACTAAAGTGAAAATATCATAAATCAATAAACAATGGCTACTAAAATCAAGCGCTGCCTGTATATCGGTCTCGGCGGAACAGGTATGAACTCCCTTCTTCACACCAAGAAGATGTTTATCGACACATACGGTGAAGTCCCTCCAATGATTGGCTTTCTGGGACTTGATACCGACGGTGGAGCTTACAAGAAGAATCTGCTTTCGAACCAGGGTACACCCGTATCCCTTGATCCTAATGAGAAGCTTCCAATCCAGGTGAACACCCCGCGTCCGATATATGACGTCAACAAGCAGGATTTCTCCTGGATACCCCAGGAGAACCTCTATGCATTGACCTCAATGAATCTCGGAGCCGGCCAGGTGCGTTCCAACGGCCGTTTCGCATTTACCGTAAACTACGAGGAAGTCGTGCGGAAGGTTGATTCCGTATTGGCCCAGATTACCAATGCCCATATAATCAACAATGACAAATATGAACTTCTCGGCTCGGCCACCGAGATTCACATGGTCTTCTCCGTATGCGGCGGTACCGGTTGCGGTACGTTCATCAATATGGCGTACGTGCTGCGCCAGGAGGCTCCAGACTGCAAGCTGACCGGATATGCGGTTCTTCCGGACGTGTTCAAGCACATGTCCAATGCAGGTATGGCAAAGGTAGCCCCGAATGCGTTCGGAGCCATCAAGGACCTTGACTATCTCATGCACATGGGCATAGGGAGCAAGCCTATAAAGCTCGAGTATATCAATACTTCGTATGAAATCAAGGACAGGCCGTTCAACTCAGTCATTTTCATTGACAACAAGAACGACAACCTTGACACTTACACCCACGTCGATGAACTTGCGGAAATGATCAGCCTTGCCCTTGTCACTTCCGCAGGAGAGCTGTCGAGCGCTTCGGCCAGCGTCAGCGACAACATCGAGAAGAACATCCGCGAAGGCGCAATGGATATCGAGAACAAAAAGGCCTGGGCTGCCGGCATGGGAGTCTGCGAGATTCTCTACCGTGGCCAGGACCTCAGCGACATCTATTCCATCAAGGCTGCCAAGAACCTGATTGACAGATTCTTCAACAGCTGCCAGGATGCCAACCTCATTGCGAACAACTGGATTGACAGCCCTGATGTCAATATCCGTGAGAACAACAATTATGACCACGTGATAGACTACATCTGCGACAGGACTCCGAAATATGACCTCACTGTCAACGATTATGCGAATCCAAAGCCTGAGGTTGAATCCAATCTCAATCTCAACCGCATAAAGGATGAGACTGTCAATGAGAAGATCAATGCGCTCTCTTCCAAGGTCCGCACTGAGTTGCGCAAGCTGCTGGTTGAGCATATCAACCAGGAATGCGGCGTATCTACCTGCGAGAATGTCCTGGATGCCATTGAGGACCAGGTGGATATCTTCCTCGCTGAAATGACCAGGGAAAAGGAGGATTATCTTGCGAAGGAGCCTTGTCTCCAGTCTGCTCTTGACACAGCCTGCGCTGACCTGAGCGAATATGACGGGAAATTCTTCAAGAACAAGAAAAAGCTTGAGGACCTTGCAAATGACGTTTCTGAATCAGCCAGGGCCCTTGCTACCTGCAAGATTGAGATTGTCCGCAGGACTGCCGCCATCACGGTTTTCAATAATGTCCTGGGCATCATCAACGAGGCCAAGCGCAAGATTGGCGTCATATCGGAGAGCCTCAAGGCCGTGAACCGCAAGCTTGCTACATCGCTTGCCAGGATTCAGAACCAGGTCGGCAAGGCTACTGCCACATTCCAGATTGACCTCGCCCAGAATTCTCTCAACAACGTTGCAATAAATGCGGACGAGATCCAGATTCCGGATTTCGTAAGAGGCCTGCGTCTTGAGGGGAAGGTATATGGATTCAGCGAATATTCCAATGACGAGATAGAGTCCACAATCCTGAACTATACCAGGAAGCTTCATACTGCAAGGACCTGGAGGGAGACAGGTATCGACGAAATACTTGACAAGATGCCACAGGAGGAGTTTGACCGCATTGTCGAGGTGGCCATCAAGAAGGCGATGCCTCTGTTCAGGTATGATTACCGCGGACACATGCCGAAGCAGCGTCCACAGGACAGCTTCTTCGTTGGCGTTCCGGACAAAGCCAACAACAGGCTTTACAAGGGCAACTACTTCAAGAGCAAGCTTACCGGAACGATGGACGTGGATTTCGCCAGCATTGGTGTCAATGACCGCATCATCATCTACAGGCAGGTGGGAGTGGTTCCGGCATATTCGATTGCATCAGTTCCCGAGTACGCCAAGGAGTATGAGAAGTGCAATGTCAATTGCCATTTCGATGCCAACCTGCTGACCAGGATGGAGCGCGAGGACTTCAGCCTCAGGCCGAAGAAGGCCAGCGATGAGGATATGCTCGACTACTGGGTCAAGGGCTTTATATTCGGCCTTGTAAAGAACGAAGGCAAGGAATACTTCTTCAAGAGCCAGGAGCACGGGGACGCCCTGGATGATTACTGGGTATCTCTCGGGGAGTACAGGGATGAAGCCTTTGATTCGTTCAGGACCTACAAGAATTCCATCAGGAAGGAATTCAAGGAGTATCTTGACGCTCTCGCCGTAAGCAAGGGCGCAAGCGCAATCCAGGCTGTGATTGATGATGTCAAGCTCAACTATTACGACAAATATTCACAAATCAATATGACCAAGGACCAGGTCAAGGCGAAGGGATTTGAGAAAATCCGTCAGCTGATAACCGATGAACTTGGCCACGTAAAGCAGCTTTAGTCCAGAATGAGGCACACTACACATATTATGCTCGGCAGCAATGCCGGGAAGATTCTCCGGAGCATAAAGCAATATGCCATAAAGTATGGGGATAGGGAAATCAATGATTTCTTCAATGCTGTACTTTATACGCAGGATGAGAAGACAGGTGATGCTGCCTTCAGCAAGGCCAGTTTCGTCGAGCCGGATGAGAATGTATTCATCGCCGGCATTGACGAGATGTTCGAGGTTGAACTCTCCGGAAGCTACAGCGTACCGGCAAATGCCAGGCAGGAGTATCTGGAAGGCTTCTTCAGGGAGTTGTACAACAAGAGCATCACCATCAATCATCCCGGAGATTCGAGTTCGCTGGACTTGTGTGTGTATGTGCCATTGTTCGAGGAACATTACTGGCGCATTGCCAGGGAGTTCCTTGCCGCCATTGAAGCCATTCCGCAGAGCTACAATGTGGACTTGTTCCTGCTTCCGTACGACCTGGCTTTCCTTTTCGACCCTGACGCCTCCAGCCTCCCTGCAAGAATAGGCAAGTATGCAGAATGCACGAAGAAGGTTCTCAATGAAATTCTCGGGGCAAGGAAGGTTTACTCTTCGCTCGGCAAGCTCGTGATGCTCCAGAACTGCAATTCCCAAGGCTTGTCGCTCGAACTGAATGAGGACTCCTTTGTCCGCATAGCAGGGGAGTATGCAATGTTGTCCGTGAGCAATTACCCTGAAATGTTTCCTGCCGCGGCCCAGGACCCTGGCAGGCCCCTTCACGCTCTCGGGCTTTCAGTCCTGAGCTTCGACAAGTTCTACTTCGTACAGTACCTTCTGCACAAGGCATACGCCTATATCCTGGACAGGGAGAATGTTTCCCAGACAGAGGTGGATGTCAATAAGGTTTCCCAGATAGTCCAGGGCATTCTCTGCGAGAATGTCAGAATATTCACAGCCTTCTATGACCGGGAAATAGTCCGTCGTCTCAATGACAAGATGGACCAGGCCGAGATAATCAGCCAGATCGGGCCGGCCCTCAATGCTGAGATTGAACGGTTGACTGACGAGTTCCAGTCTTACATGGACATCCCGGAACTGTCTCTCCCGGAAAAGAAGGCTACACTCGCGCAGCTGCTTGGAGAAGATGATGACCTCCTGACCGGCTATATGTTCAACAAGAAGCAGCTGGTCATCGATGATTGCAGCAGGGAGGTGCTTGACCTATTTGTCGAGGCAAACAATAAAATATGCGCGCTTGATGACACTTCCGAAATTGAGAAAGCCCAGATAGACAGGATAAAAGAGTATGCTGCTCTCTCCAAGGGCGGACAGCCTGTAAAGCTTGCCAGCCAGCTGATTGACGAGCTGAAGGAAACCAAGGTCACGATGAGGGAGTCCACGAACTATATCAGGCAGAAGTCACTTGAACTTGAAGGTCTTGATATACAGAGAAAGGACCACAAGGAAAGCTATAAGCGCCTGACCAACGACGGCTTTGTATTTGAAGGCAGGACATACAGGCTGCAGGGCGATGTTGAGGAACCGAATCTGGAGGAAGAATACAAGCCGATGCAGACTGTACCGCCGTCCATTGATCTGCGGGCCAGTTTTACTTCCGTCAAGGACCAGGGTGATATGGGCGCCTGCTCCGCATTCGCGGTGGTGGCAATCTTCGAGGCAATATTGAAGAAGAACGGACAGACTGACATTGACCTGAGTGAACAGTTCGCCTACTACAATGCACGCCGGGATGAGACAGGTACGAAGAAGGACTCAGGCTGTTCCCTGTACAGCGTTATCCAGACAATGACCAAGGATGGTATCTGCCTGGAAAATCTCTTCCCATATAACCCCGACAAAATTTCCATGGAACCTCCGAAGGAGGCCTACGATGATGCTGAAAACAGAAAAATCGTCAAGGCGAAGGCAGTGCGCAAAGAAATTCAAGATATCAAGTCGGCGGTTTGCGAGGGATACCCTGTGGCCATTTCATTGAAGATTTTCAATTCCTTCAATCCTAGCAAGGGATTCATCCCGATGCCGTCGGACGAAGAGATTGCCGAAGGAAAATCCGGCAACCACGCCATGGTCATCTGCGGATATAATGATGAAGCGCGTTTCTTCGTGGTCCGGAACTCGTGGGGCAACAAGTTCGGTATCAAGGGATACTGCTACATTCCGTACACATATATCGGAAATCCGGAACTGCTTAACGGAGCCTGCATCATTACGGATATCAGCGACACCAAGCTGAAGGTCAAAGGTGCTGACCATAAGGCTACTGTCTCTTTTGACCTGACCGACTCGAATATCAAGTCCGAGATTCTCACAAACCTTATCCGGGACGAAAAGGTCAAGCTCGGCAAACTTAACAAACAGCTGACGGAACGCAGCAGGAACTTCAATACTCTTTTCCAGCAGCTTGGCAACAACACCGTCCGGGAGTCTATCTGTGATGGTACTAAAGAGCGTCTGGATTATGAATGCAAGCAGCTCAGGAGGCAGGAAAGGGATACTCAGGAACAGCGCTTGAAGGAGTTGAAGGCCTTCGATTCGGAAACCAAGCGGATGAAGATATATTTCTGGAGTTTCATTGCCTTCGTACTCTTTACCTATATTCTTTCCTGCGTATTGCTCAAGAGTCTGGAACCGTTGACCTATACCAGTTCTTACATTCTTGACGGAGTTGTGGTCTTCTCCAGCGTATTGTTCTGGCTGATTGTCCGCCGCCGCAAAAGGGTCCGCAAGGATATTGACATGGACTACAAGGACATGCTTGAAAATCTTGCTTCCAGCATATCCTCGAGGGTGCGCGAGAAGGAGATTATCCATCTCAAGTGCCATCTTGCGGGCATGATCATTGACTCGCTATATAAACTCAACAGGAATCTTCATTCCAAGTACAATGGTCTCAGGTCCTATCTGGGCAACCTCAAGACCTGGCGGGAGCAGGAGATTGCTTCGATGGACATGTGTCCTCTGGAGAGAGACCCATTCCTGACATTGATTTCGAACGGGACCTTGGATGAGTTCTTCGAATCAAACAGGGATGAAATCACCAAAGGCCTGGAACTCAGCAGGATGTTCAAGGACAGGTACAAGGTGCAGGAAGCCGAGATTGTCAAATTCAAGAATGGCCTGAAGTCAACGCTTGTGAAACTCCTGTTCGAGTCAATAAAGGATTTCTCAATATTCAAGTATGTCACGAATGCGGCGGATTATCCGTACGTCAACCGCAACTATACCGACATTGATGCCCTGATGCGCCAGATGGACGTCAAATCGAATCCTTTCGTGAGGATGAATCCGACTGTGGTGGCGACGGAAGGAATCAATACCTACTGCAAGATGATGTTCCTGCATACCGATGAGGATGATGACAGGCGAAAATGGGAAGATGCCTGCGGCCGCAACTTCGGCAACACGCCAACGCTGCATTCTGCCGAGTCCCGTTTCAAGGTCACGCTTCTCCAGCTTAAGGGAGTCGCTCCCGATGAGATCGGAGTTCTTTCCTGAGGCGGATGCTGGGGGATGATACAAAAAAGCCTGCCATATCGATGTGCGTAGTCGAGATGACAGGCTTCTTCGGCAATATTATCAATACTCCAGAATAGCGGTTGACAGATTCGCATTTGTCTCAGGTATTGTGTATAGGAGATTGCCGTTTTTCAGGACAAATGACTTGTCAATGATCGTGTCATAGCCGGTAACGTACAGATCTCCGTTTGAAGCGATGTCAATATCTCTGATATGTATTTTGCCACCCTCTCCGTAAGAATAGATGAGACTGCCGTTCTTGTACACGGTCAAGCTATTATGGGAATCTGCCCTCGCAATGTAAAGGTCAGTTCCGTCACAGATGAGAAGGCAGGAACCGTAATCATAACTGGAGGTCAACGCCTGTTCCAGCACGCCGTTCTTGAACAACATCAATCCGTTATATGTCCTTGTGATGCAGTAAACATTGCCGTTCGAATCAGCGGTTATTCCACAATAAGAATCATATCCGGAGGTTCCTTCAAGACACTTTGAAGAGACTGTACCATCTGGGGTGAGGGTAAACTGATAGTTTTTCTTGGCACCGAAAGAATCCGTATATGATGCTATCGCATAAGCATTTCCATCCGGAGCAACCACCATACTGTTGACAAACAAAGAGCCGACGTTTTCCACTATCTTGTAATCTGTAATTGTACCGTCTTCAGTTATCACGGATATGTATCCTATTCCGTTTGCCTTGTTATGACCGCAACAATAGATTGTACCGTCCTTGACCTTCATATCCGAAATATCGTAATAGGCATCCTTGGAGGCAATTACTTTACCGTTCTTATAGAAGTCGTAACCGTAAACATAGTAGAAATCGCCTTTGTCGAATGCAATATATCCTCCGCCTCTTGTGCTGGAAGCAACTCCGTCAATATACAAAGATGTGGTGACTGACGTATAAACCTTGGTACCATGTTCCGCTTCTGTGACGGTGACCTTGCATTCTGCAGTAAACCCTCCTTCTTCCGAAGTTGCAGTTACAGTTGTCTCTCCGACGGCTATGCCGGTGACGGTTCCTTCTGAAACGGTCGCAACGGATGGATTGGCGCTGTTCCACCTGACATTCTTGTTGGCGGCGTATTCCGGATTGTACAATACTGTCAGTGTGCTGCTCTTCCCGATTTCAAGGTTCATTTCGGTAGCGTTCAGAAGTATGCCCTTGAGTGCGCTATTCTGTGTCACTGAGACGTTGCAGGAACCTTTGATGTCGTGGTTGGATTTCATACGGACTTCAACCTTCGCGGTTCCGCTCTTCACTCCGGTTATCAATCCCCCGGAATTGACTGTCACAACTGAAGGGCTGCTGCTGGCCCATTCCACTTCGGTATCAGTGGCATCTTCAGGCAGGATGACAGCCTTCAGCTGGAGGCTTTCCCCTTCGGTAACTTCAGCATTATCCGGCTCGATGGCAACACTCTGTACCAGAACGACCTTCTTGATTACGGTTACGGCGCATTCAGCACTCTTATCCCCGGCCGTGGCAGTGATTGTGGCCTTGCCAGGTTTGAGAGCGGACACTTTGCCGTTTTCGTCAACGGCAGCGATGTTATCATCAGATGATATCCAGGACACGGTCTTGGCAGTGGCATTCTCGGGAAGTATTGTTGCCTCGAGTGTCAATTCTTCTCCTTCTGTCATTTCTGCTTCTGTAATGTCAAGGCTGACACTTTCCACCGGCACAGTAACAGCGATGACCTTCACCTTGCAGGTTGCTGTCATCCCTCCGTCCTTTGTCGTGACGGTTATGGTAGCCTCGCCGGCTTTTATCGCAGTCACTTTGCCATTGTCATTGACGCTTGCCACCCCGGGAGTACTGCTGTCCCAGGTTATGGATTTGTCACTGGCATTTGAAGGAGTGACGGTGGCCGTCAGGGTTGTCGTTTCACCCTCGACCATCTCGATGTCTGTCCTGTCAAGGCTTATTCCTGTAACTTTGATTTCCTTCGGCATTTCCGGCTCCTCAGGATCGCTTCCCTGGCAACCTACGAAGGCCACGGTCAGGGCCATAATTGCAAATAGTGTCTTCTTCATATTTTCCTGATTTGTGATTTTCTTCCATTACCAGAGGTTGCTGCTGCGGCTTCCCCTGGGAATGTACAAATATAGCCTCAGGACAGATTTACCTGCCTTGAAAAATGGAACAATTTCTTTGAAAAATGGAACAAAAGCCCATCGGGGAGGGCTGAGGAGGACTAACCGCGGTCGTTCCGGAACTGGCCGGGAGACTTTCCAACGGCCTTTTTGAAGAGGGTGCTGAAATAGGCCGGGTCCTGGATTCCGCATTTCTCCGCCACCTCACAGACCGGAAGTCCTGTATTCAGGAGCAGGTCCTTCGCCTCGGATATACGGTAGTTCAGGACCAGGTCGGAGGTCGTTCCTCCGGTTATGGACTTCACCTTCCTGTTTAGATGAGTGCGTGAAATGCACATCTGCGAAGCTATTTCTTCAATGTCAATTTTGCCGGACTTCATGGCCTTGCCGATGCATGCCTTGAGTTTTTCCATGAACTCACTGTCCGCTATGTTTTCCGGCATCTCCGGTCTTTCCGTATTATCTTCTATTCCTGTACTTCCCGATGTAGATGAATTCCCGGCTGCCAGCAGGGCCTTCCGCCTTCTGTGAATGAAAACAAGATATGCCAGCGTGAGGAACAAGAGTATTGAAAAGAGCAATGCCGCTATGATTCCGCGCCTGTAAATGTCCCGTTCAGACCTCAGCTTGTCGTTCTGGTAACGGGCGTGCATCTCGTTCAGGCCCATATTCATCTGGCTGTCATAGAGGGAGTCCCGCAGCTTGCCGTAAATCTGCATCTGCCTTGCCGATTCTGCCGGGTCTGATTTGAGCAGGGACTTTCCCAGGCCAAGTCTGGAGCGGCTTTCATTGTAGCTGTCTTGTCTCATTGAGAAGATTTCGAGAGCTTCCCGGAAATATGGCTCCGCAGCTTCCGGCTGTCCATTCTCAAGCAGAATCTCTCCGTAAATATTGGCGCTGATGGCCCAGGACTGGAGGTTTCCCGCTTCCTTCAGGACTGGCATTGCCTTGTCCAGACATTTCCTGGCGTGTTCTGTTTCTTTCAGGGAGAAATGTGCAACAGCCATCTGTGAGAGCCTTATGGCGGCCTTGTCTGTCCTTCCTGCCAGGGTGTCGAGTGCGTATGCCCTGCGGGAATACTCGAGGCTCTTCCTGTCCTCTCCCATCCCGTGGTAGATTTCCGCCGCCATTCCGCAGCGTACTGCCAGTTTCAATGAGTCTTTTTCCTGTTCGCAGAGCCTGATTGCATCGAGGATGTATTGTTCGCCCTGGGCAGGCTGACGGGATGCA
>JBJEBP010000116.1:0-12287 GCA_051870135.1 Candidatus Cryptobacteroides sp.
ATTTTCCATCTGCCTGGAATGCAGCATTATGTCCCCTATTATTGTCAATGTCAAAGTGTCCGCCTCCCCGTAAATCGGCCGTGCCTTCCCGACCCGCTCAATCATAAGCGGGTGAATGTCAGGATTCCTTGACGGACTGCATACGGCCTCAGCCACGGACAGGAGTCCTATCAGCAGTAAAGCATTGGCTTTCAATGGGGTCATTTGGATTTATTACCGTTCTCATGGAAACGGTGTACAACATTGAGCGAGTTGTCATCGAGCCTTATCCTCAGCCATTCCTCAAGTTTGGTGCAATCTTCCGCAGATATTTTCTCATTGTAATCGGCTATTACAACAATACCGTGCGTCGTAGCAAGGCTGTCAGTCTGGACCCCTGCTCCCTTTCCGATGAAAATGTCGGTGACTGAAGGGTACTGGCTCTTTATCTCACGGGCAATCTTGGCGTAAGGGATTTCCTCTGCCTTATATGCGGCAAGCTCGTTTTCAAGTTCAGCGATTCTCTTTTCCCGCCTGGAGATTTCCTGGTCGGTCCTGGCATAGATTCCCTTCATCAGGGTTTCGGACGCATCTCCTTCATTGTCGGAGAGTTTTCTTTCAGAGAACTTTATCTGGCTCTCGTGAATCCCGTGCCTGTCAGCGGACTCCATCAGCCTGGTCTTCTCCGTGGCTGTCATCGGGTCTCCGGCAATGAAGACCTCAACACTTCCGCCCTTGCGGGTATTAATCTTATAATCATAGATATAGCCCTTTTCCAGATTCTTGTTCTCCGCGATGAACGCCTCCACCTCAATCTTGAACTTGTTCTCCCTGATCATGCTCACGGCAGAAAGAATGCTCGGCACAATGAAGAGTATCACAATCGCCGTCATCAATGTCTTGGTCCTCTTTTCCTTTTTGCCATCCGCGAACTCCACCTCATTGAATTTCAAGTACTTGACCATTATGTAGGTGGCGAGTATAATGAAGATGCAGTTGATGAAGAACAGATAGAGAGCCCCGAGGAAATATGATAGTCTTCCAGATGCTATTCCGTAACCTGCAGTACAGAGAGGAGGCATGAGGGCCGTGGCAATGGCAACTCCGGAAATGACAGTACCCTTCTCCTTGCGGCTAAGCTCGAAAATCCCTGCCAGGCCGCCGAACAAGGCTATCATAACATCGTATATGGTCGGATTGGTCCTGGCGAGAAGCTCGGTAGGGTTGGCGAGTTTCAGCGGAGTCACGAGAAAATATACCGTGGCTGCCACAACGCTTATGGACATCATCACAATCAGGTTCTTGAACGCCGACTTGATGAGCGGGGTATCATTGGTCCCTATACCGAGACCTATTCCGATGATAGGCCCCATAAGCGGGGACACGAGCATCGCACCGATTATGACTGCTGTGGAATTGACGTTCAGTCCAACTGAAGCCAGTACAATGGCGCATACGAGAATCCATACGTTCGGTCCCTTGAAATAAATGCTGTTGCGGATGCTTTCCGCTGCTTTCACTGTGTCAATGTGGTCCCGGATGTCGGTAATATCCCTGATGAGCCCGGTTATTTGTCCTACTATTTTCATATTCATTGAAGTCTGGTCGATTTTTTGCTTAATGGGGCACTCGGCAGAACACAAAAATAATAATATTTTGTAAATTTGCGGATATTATGAGACCAGATTGTATGAAACCGATCCATTTTCTGACTGTTTTGACACTTGCCGCCCTGCTTTGCTCGAGTGGCTGTGATATGTTCCGGAAGATAGCCGGAAGGCCGGTTTCATCTGAAATTGAGGCTGTTAAGGCTGCTGTTGAGGCCGAGAAGGCCGCTGCGAGGAAGGCGGATTCCCTTGCCGTTGTCGCAGCCGGGAAAGCAATCGCAGACTCAATCGCAGCCGTAAAACTTCTGGACAGCCTGAAAGTCAATGTTATACATTCCTCTGCAATGGGAGGTGCAATTTCAGATGTCAAGGTTCCTGCATACCACGTCGTGGTCGGTTCATTCAAGAATATGGACAATGCCGGCTCTTTGCTTGAGCAGGTACAGGCCTCAGGATATCCCGCATCAATTCTCAAACTGGGCAACGGATATGCGGCAGTAACCGTATGTCCTTCAGACCGGATCAGTGACATAGCTGATGCATACCTCCGTGTATCACGGGAAAGCTTCTGCCCCCGTGGAGCCTGGATTCTTAACAACAGCGACAAGATATTATGAGGAGAACTGTAATCGTATCTTTGGCATTGGCTCTGTCATTTCTCATCCTTCCGCCATTGCCGGCATTTTCGCAGTACAGGACGGGGTATTCGGAACTTGAGGAAAGCGATATGGCGGGGACATTGAGGTCCCACGTTTCCTACCTTTCTTCAATTGACCTGGAGGGACGGGCTCCCGGCTCCGAGGGAGAGAAGGCTGCCGCCGAATATGTCAGGGCGATGCTGGAGTCCTACGGAGTTGACATTATCAGCGGTGAGGAAGGGGATGTTTTCGGAATCTCCAGGGAGAATGGGGACACTCTCGTCTCCAGGAACGTGATCGGCTTCGTGCCGGGATATGACAATTCATTGAAAGACAATTTCATAGTGGTGGGTGCCCGCCTTGACAATCTTGGCACAACGACTCTTGAAGTGGACGGAAAACCTGTCACCCAGGTATATCCGGGAGCCAATGGGAATGCTTCCGGCCTGGCCGTGATGATTGAACTGGCAAGGATGGTAAGCACCAATTCAATATTGTTCAGAAGACCGGTGATGTTCGTCGCGTTCGGCGCCTCGACGCAGGGTTTCGCCGGTTCCTGGTACTTCCTGAACCGCTCCGTCGGATCCGGGTTGAAAATTGACGCAATGATCAATCTGGATATGCTCGGCACCGGAAATTCAGGTTTCCTGGCCTATACGGCTTCCAATCCGGACATGAATATGATAGTTTCACAGGTGAACTCGGATATTCAGCCGGTCCTGCCGGAACTCACGTCACAGGAACCCTATCCATCTGACCACAGGTCGTTCTATGCCAAGGAGATACCGTCGGTTTACTTCTCGACCGGAAGATATCCGGAGCATGGGACGGTGAGGGATGTCGCAGGCAATGTGGAATACGGGCCGATGGAGAGGGAATTGGAATACATCTACAATTTTACAAGGTTCATTGCCAATGCCGAGAATGCACCTCAATTCAGGGACGACAAGCCTGTGGTCAAGGATGACGGCAAGATCCGCACCTACGATGAATGCGACAAGAAGCCGGTATTCCTCGGAAACCAGGATGTGAGGATGTTCCTCGTAAAATGGGTTTATCAGTACTTGAAATATCCCAAGGCCGCCGTTGAGGACGGAATTCAGGGAAGGGTGACTGTCGGATTCACAATCAGGAAGAACGGCAAGGTTACAGACGTCACAGTGTTGCGCAGCGCCCATCCTCTGCTTGATGATGAGGCTGTCAGGGTTGTATCGGCATCTCCTGACTGGAAGCCGGGCCGGATCAATGGAGTTCCGGTGGATGTGGCAATGTCTGTTGCCGTGGATTTCAAACTGGAGAAAAAAGGAAAATTCGGAATAAAGAAATAGATTATCGATATGGATTACGATTTCAGGAAAATTGAACAGAAATGGCAGGCCAGATGGGCTGAGCAGAAGACATTCAAGGCGGAGTTGGACCCCGGGAGGCCCAAGTATTATGTTCTCGATATGTTTCCCTATCCTTCGGGAGCGGGACTTCACGTAGGACATCCGCTGGGATATATTGCAAGTGATATTTATGCAAGGTACAAGAGGTTGAGGGGCTTCAATGTCCTCCATCCGATGGGATATGACGCCTTCGGCCTCCCGGCCGAGCAGTATGCCATCCAGACAGGCCAGCATCCGGAGGTCACAACCACTGTCAATGTGGCCAGATACCGCAGCCAGCTTGACCGCATCGGCTTCTCCTACGACTGGGACAGGGAGTTCCGCACCTGCGACCCTGATTATTACAAGTGGACACAGTGGGCGTTCATCAAGATGTTCAAAAGCTATTATGACACTGCTCTTGACAAGGCCCGCCCTATTGCTGAACTGGAGGAACATTTTGCATCCAGGGGTACAGAGGGTGTTCACGCAGCCTGCACCAGGGAATTGACCTTCACTGCTGCTGAATGGAAGTCCTATTCTCCCAAGCAGAAGTCAGACATCCTGATGAATTACCGCATTGCCTATCAGGGCGAGACATCGGTCAACTGGTGCGCCGGCCTTGGTACTGTCCTGGCCAATGATGAGGTGAAGGACGGGCTTTCGGTACGCGGAGGATACCCTGTCGAGCAGAAGAAGATGCTCCAGTGGCAGCTCAGGGTTTCCGCCTATGCAGGGAGGCTTCTGGACAGCCTTGAGACCCTCGACTGGACAGATTCCCTCAAGGAGATGCAGAGGAACTGGATTGGCCGATCCTGCGGTACCGAGGTGGTGTTCAAGACGTTTACGGAAGACAGGGAGAAGGATATAACTATCTTCACTACCCGCGTTGACACTATTTTCGGAGTGACATTCATGGTCCTTGCTCCGGAAAGTGAACTGGTACCTGAACTTACTACAGAGGACAGGAAAGCAGATGTCGAAGAATATCTTGCATACGTGCGCAAAAAGACCGAGAGGGAGAGAATTGCCGAGACCAGGACGGTGACAGGTGTATTCTCCGGATCATACGCCGTAAATCCGCTGACCGGCGGGAAGGTTCCGGTATGGATTTCCGAGTATGTCCTTTCAGGCTACGGTACAGGAGCCATTATGGCAGTACCTGCCCACGACAGCAGGGATTATGCTTTCGCAAAGAAATTCAATCTGCCTGTTATCCCTCTCATCGAGGGCTGCGATGTCAGC
This sequence comes from Candidatus Cryptobacteroides sp., assembly GCA_051870135.1. Lineage (GTDB taxonomy): Bacteria > Bacteroidota > Bacteroidia > Bacteroidales > UBA932 > Cryptobacteroides. The sequence continues at coordinate 4,837 of JBJEBP010000116.1, forward strand.
GAGCAGAGCTTCGATGCCAAGGAAGGAATTATGTGCAATTCCGGCTTCCTGGACGGAATGACTGTAAAGGAGGCCATACCTGCCGCAATGGACTATGTAGAGGCTCACGGACTTGGCCACAGGAAGGTCAACTACAGGCTCAGGGACGCCATTTTCTCCCGTCAGAGATATTGGGGCGAGCCTTTCCCTATATATTACAAGGATGGCATACCTACACCGCTCCCTTACGAGGAACTGCCGTTGAGGCTGCCTGAGATTGACCAGTTCAAGCCGACGGAGACAGGTGAACCGCCTCTTGCCAGGGCCAAGGACTGGACATACAGGGGATATCCGCTCGAGACCAGCACTATGCCAGGATTCGCAGGATCCAGCGCATACTACCTGAGGTATATGGACCCTCGCAATGATGAGGCTCTGGTAAGTGCAGAAGCGGACAAGTATTGGAAGGCAGTTGACCTCTATGTAGGTGGAACAGAGCATGCTACGGGTCACCTGATTTATTCCAGGTTCTGGGACAAGTTCCTCTTCGACCTCGGCTATGTATGTGAGGACGAGCCGTTCCGCAAGCTGGTCAACCAGGGCATGATCCAGGGACGTTCCAATTTCGTTTACAGGATAGTCGGTACCAACAAGTTCGTCTCCGTGGGACTCAAGGACCAGTACGAGACCACTGAAATCCACGTTGATATCAATATCGTGAAGAATGACCGTCTTGACATCGAGGCCTTCAGGAAATGGCACCCGGAATTCGCTGATGCCGAGTTCGTCCTCGAGAATGGGGAGTATGTCTGCGGCTATGCAGTCGAGAAGATGAGCAAGTCAATGTACAATGTTGTCAATCCGGACGATATCTGCGACAGCTACGGTGCTGATACATTGAGACTTTACGAGATGTTCCTGGGCCCTGTGGAGCAGTCCAAGCCTTGGGATACCAAGGGTATTGACGGGGTGAACCGTTTCCTGAGGAAGTTCTGGAAACTGTATTACGACGGGGACAACTTCCTCGTTGAGGATATCAAGGCTACTCCGGAGGAGCTCAAGACGCTTCACAAACTCATCGGCAAAGTGCAGACTGACATTGAGACATTCTCATACAATACCTGCATCAGTGCCTTCATGATTGCCGTGAACGACCTTTCCGAGAGGAAATGCAGGAGCAGGGAGATTCTCGAGCCGCTCGCAGTGCTGCTCTCACCATTCGCTCCGCATGTCACAGAGGAAATCTGGGAGGCTCTCGGACATTCCGAAAGTGTTTCCAGGGCAAGTTTCCCGGAATACGTCGAGGCATACACCATTGAGAACAACTGCACATATGCTGTCTCCTTCAACGGAAAGACCAGATTCACGGCTGACCTGCCTAAGTCAATGGGCCGTGAGGAAGTCGAGGCAGCTGTCAGGGCAATGCCACAGACTGACAGGTATCTTGACGGCAAGACAGTGGTCAAGGTCATTGTGGTGCCGGGCAAGATTGTGAACATTGTAGTAAAGTAATCTTCAGAAAATAACACCTCATCATTAACCAACCAGTTGTATGACATTGAAGAAAGTCCTTCCTGCAGTTTGGGACTATGTGATTCTCTCCTTCGGTTCCTTGCTTTATTGCCTGGCCTGGGTCAGTTTCATGATTCCGAACAATATATCGAGCGGCGGCCTCACGGGAGCCTGCACGATATTGCAGTATGCTACTTTTGGCGCAATACCTATGTCATTGTCCTTCTTCGTGCTGAATGTCCTTCTCCTGATAACCGGATTCATTGTGCTGGGAAAGGGCTTCGGCATCAAGACAGTGTATGTGGTCCTTCTTTCATCGGCCCTGTTTGAACTCCTTCCGGCATACGATTTCCTGAAGGCGTTGCCGGGCAATTTCCTCTACATTGACAACAAATTGCTTGTCCCGATTGTGGGGGGAATAATGGAGTCGGTAGGAATCGGGCTGATTTTCCTGAGAGGGGGAAGTACGGGAGGAACGGACATAGCCGTGCTGATAGTGAACAAGTTCTGGCCGGTGTCTCCCGGCAAGGTATATCTTTATTCGGACCTGGTCATCATCGCTTCCGTCCTTCTCGTCCCGGGCAAGGGCTTCGAGGATATGATTTTCGGATACATCGCGATGATAACCTTCTCCTTTATGCTTGATTTCGTCCTCCTCGGAAACAAAACTACTTTCCAGGTGATGGTGTTCTCCGAGAAGTACGAGGAAATCGCGGACTTCATAATCAACAGGCTTGACAGGGGAGTCACCGCTCTCAAGGCGGTTGGCTGGTACACCCGCAAGGACAAGAACGTCCTCCTGATTCTGGTGCGCAAACCCCAGATTCACGAGTTGACCAAGGCAATCAAGGAGATTGACGGCAAGGCATTCGTGAGCGTATCCCCGGCGACCAGCGTGTATGGCGAAGGCTTTGACGAAATCAAGACCGGAATAGGTAAGAAACTGAAGAAAGAAAAAGAAAATGACAGCGAAGTCAATATTGAAACTCGGTAAGGAGTATCTCATCCTTACCCTCGGCATCCTGATTTATGTTGCAGGATGGACAATCTTCATGATACCGAACAACCTCATCGGCGGCGGTCTCACCGGTGTGAGTTCAATTATCCAGTACGCAATAGGCATCAAGATGGGATATACCTATTTTGTACTCAATGCGATTCTCCTCGTGACGGCTTTCGTGGTAATCGGGGCAAATTTCGGCGGCAAGACCATTTATGCGATTATATTGGCCTCTGTCGGCCTGAATGTCCTTCAAGACGTGATTCCGCCGACTATCATCGAGACTCTGTCCGTCCAGAACGGCAAACTCATGTCCACGATAATGGGAGGAATTCTCGCAGGCGCGGGAATCGGAATGTCAATGTCACAGGGCGGAAGTACCGGCGGAACTGACATCATCGCCCTGATTGTGAACAAGTACCGAAACATCTCCCCGGGCAGGATTATCCTCTGGATTGATGCAGTCATCATTCTCTCATCTCTTGCCGTTCCTTCCTACACGGCTGAAGGTGAACTTGTGCCGTTCGCGGAGAAGATTACGACTGTGGTGTACGGTCTCATCCTCATTACTGTCAACGGATATGTGATTGATCTCTACCTGTCAGGTTCAAAACAGTCTGTCCAGCTCTTCATCATGTCCCGGAAGTATGAGGAAATTGCGGATGCCATAACGAAGGACATCCACAGGGGTGTGACAGTGCTCCCGGCAATGGGGTGGTATACCAAGAGGGAAAACCACGTACTGATGGTGGTCACCAGAAAGACAGATCTTAATTTTTTGCTGAAGTACATCAAGGCCATAGACAATGATGCATTCTTGTCAGTATCTTCTGTATCAGGCGTTTACGGTAATGGATTCGATATGATTAAATCCGGAAGGACCAAGAGTGCAAAGGTGGTCAATTCTGATAAAAATTAATTTTTTCTGAAAGTTTAATATTTCCACATATGTGATACACTACCGCTGAGGACAAGTTTCCGAGGCGGTTTTTTTCTATACTTTTGCAACAAAAAAAGACATGCCAAAATACATAGGTTATACACATACCGCAACGGCTTTGCGGGTGTTGTCCATTGTCAACCTGGCATTCAGCGTCCCCTCATTCACGTTAGCGGGATGGGAATCATTCCTGTCAGGTTTGACAATGAGTCTGAATACATCGTTGTCACTTCTTCTCATGCTTCCGGACAACTACAGGGACTTCAAAAGGACAATATTGTCAGCCGGAGTGGCTGTGCTGATTTCACTCTCGGCCTCGGTGTCTGCCATTGCAGGCTGGATACGTCCGGCACTGGCATTGCTGTCAGTTGCCGCAGTCCTCCCGCTTTCCGTGTGTTTTGTCTTCAGGTCGTTCGATATGCTCAGGGATGTCCAGTTCCTGATGATGACGGCTTCCGGGTGGGAGATAATGATTTCAATGATAAAATGTACTTTCATTTCTTTTTTCAGCGTCATTGCGGCCCTGGCTTTCGCTTCGGTGGTTTTGTCCGGTATCGGAGGCCTCTGGATAGCATTTCCTTCCTCATTGGCCGCGCTGCTGATATACATTGTCCTGTTCCTGAGGTCAATTACAGGGACAGCATTCGTGACCTGGTCCGGGGAAAACACTCCGTTGTGTGACAATGATGTCAGCAAATCCGCCTACCTCAATGCCGGGGAAGGAACGGACAAGTTCATCTACAGCAAGTTGTGCCGGTTCATGAAAGACAACAGGCCCTTTCTCAACCCTTTGTATAGCCTTGACAATTTGGCAAAGGACATAGCGACCAACAAAACATACATTTCCAAGATCCTGAATGAGAATTCCGACCTGAATTTCTGTCAGTGGGTGAACCGTTACCGTGTGGACTTCGCCAGGGAACAGTTCGTTAAGGATCCCTCGTTGAAAGTGAGGGAACTCTCGGATATGTCCGGATTCAATTCCCAGGTAACGTTCAATATGGCCTTCAAGCTCTTTTACGGGGTTACTCCCGGCCAGTGGTGCAAGGAGCAGCGGGATCTGAATACCCGGCAGGGACACCCTTCCAGTCAGAAGGAAGCGGAGCGGTCAGATTCAAAGGGGTCTTCTTCACGGGATGGATGAAACTGATATGCCTGGCAACCAGTGATATGCTGCCATCCTTGTTGGAGCGCGGCGCACCATATTTGAGGTCTCCCTTGATTACGAAACCGTGGGCTGCCAGCTGGCATCTTATCTGGTGGTGACGGCCTGTCAGGAGTTCCACCTCGACCAGCCAGTACCGCTCTGTAGGGCACAGGAGCCTGTAGCGCAATCTGGCCAGCTTGGCATCCTTGCGACCTTCCGGCCGTGGGCATACGAAACTCTTGTTCATCTTCTCGTTCCTTGTCAGCCAGTCCTCCAGCAGGGCGGATTCTGGCTCAGGACAGGCACAGACCAGAGCCCAGTATGTCTTGTGGACATTGCCCTCACGGAACATGGCAGAAAGCCTTTCCAATGCCTTGGAAGTCTTGGCCAGTATTGTCAGTCCGCTGACAGGCCTGTCAAGCCTGTGCGGCACGCCGAGAAACACCTGGCCGGGCTTGTTGTCACGCTGTGCGATGAAGGCCTTGTAGGTCTCGCCCAGCGGCTCGTCCCCTGTCTTGTCTCCCTGGACTATTTCCCCTGCCCTCTTGTTGACTACAAGAAGGTGGTTGTCCTCATATATTATCCTGCCTGCGAGATCATTGTATTCCTCTGACGTGAGCTTTCTGTATTCCATATTGTCGTGAATTATGACACCAAAGTTAGTAAAAATATGACAAATTGACATAATTTCGCCCTCGTCCCGCATTGGCACGGCATTGGTTAATTACCGGGTGTCGTCAGGAAAGACGGCACGGATTCCGCCGGATGGCGGACCGTATGACAGATAAAAATAGGAGATTTATATTATGGGAAAAATTATTGGAATCGACTTGGGAACCACCAACTCCTGCGTTGCAGTGATGGAAGGTAACCAGCCAACAGTCATCATCAACAACGAAGGTCAGAGAACAACACCTTCAGTAGTGGCTTTCACCGAAGGCGGCGAGCGCAAAATCGGTAACCCTGCAAAGCGTCAGGCCATTACCAATCCGAAGAACACCGTGTTCTCCATCAAGAGGTTCATGGGTGAGTCCTACGACCAGGTTACAAAGGAAATCGAGAGAGTTCCTTATTCAGTGGTAAGGGGCGAGAACAATGCCGCCAGGGTGGAGATTGACGGCCGTCAGTACACTCCACAGGAGATTTCGGCAATGATTCTCCAGAAGATGAAGAAGACAGCCGAGGACTATCTCCGCCAGCCTGTAACGGAGGCTGTGATTACAGTTCCTGCATACTTCAATGATGCGCAGAGGCAGGCTACCAAGGAGGCCGGAAAGATTGCCGGACTCGATGTGAAACGTATCGTGAACGAGCCTACAGCAGCCGCCCTCGCTTTCGGTCTTGACAAGATGAACAAGAAGATGAAGGTCGCAGTATTCGACCTTGGTGGCGGTACATTCGATATCTCTATCATGGATATCGGCGACGGTCTCTTCGAGGTAATGTCCACCAACGGTGATACCCACCTTGGAGGTGACGACTTCGACCACAAGATTATCGAGTGGCTTGCACAGGAGTTCGCTGCAGAGAACGGCGGAGCAGACCTTACAAAGGATCCGATGGCTCTCCAGAGACTCAAGGAGGCTGCCGAGAAGGCAAAGATTGAACTTTCCAACCAGACTTCCACCGAAATCAACCTCCCTTACATCATGCCTGTGGACGGTGTTCCGAAACATCTCGTGAAGACATTGACAAGGGCAAAGTTCGAGCAGCTCTGCGACGACCTCTTCCAGAGGACATTGATTCCTTGCCGCCAGGCTCTTGCAGATGCCCATCTTTCTGCAGGCCAGATTGACGAAGTTCTCCTCGTGGGCGGTTCAAGCCGTATCCCTAAGGTACAGGAACTTGTCAAGGAGTTCTTCGGAAAGGAGCCTAACAAGAGCGTTAACCCGGATGAGGTTGTGGCAATCGGTGCAGCAATCCAGGGCGGTGTGCTTGCCGGCGACGTGAAGGATGTCATCCTCTTCGATGTTACCCCTCTTTCACTCGGTATCGAGACCCTCGGCGGCGTGATGACCAAGCTCATCAACTCAAATACCACCATCCCTGTATCCAAGTCACAGGTGTTCTCCACAGCGATGGACAACCAGCCTTCTGTAGAAATCAAGGTTCTCCAGGGTGAGCGTCCTATGGCCAAGGACAACAAGCAGCTCGGTCTCTTCCATCTCGACGGAATTGCACCGGCACCAAGGGGAATCCCACAGATCGAGGTGACATTCGACATTGACGCCGACGGTATCCTCAATGTTTCCGCAAACGACAAGGCTACCGGCAAGGAGCAGAACATCCGCATCGAGGCTTCTTCCAACCTTACCGAGGCCGAAATCCAGAGGATGCGTGACGAGGCCAAGGCCAATGAGGCTGCCGACAAGGCTGAGAGGGAGAGAGTTGACAAGATCAACAACGCAGATGCCCTCTGCTTCCAGACAGAGAAGAATCTCAGGGATTACGGCGACAAGATTCCTGCTGACAAGAGGGATGCTATCAATTCTGCCCTCAGCAACCTCAAAGAGGCTGTCAAGTCACAGAACATTGCTGACATTGACACCCACTCAAAGGCACTCGAGGAGGCTTGGCACGCTGCTTCAGAGAGTATGAACGCAGGTGCGCAGGGTGGCCCGCAGGGCCCTCAGTACGGTCCGCAGGGCGGTCCTCAGGGTCCACAGGATCAGGGTCCGGACGTTCAGTAACCTGACATTTCAAATACCAAAAAAACCGGGAAGTGCATGGCTCCCCGGTTTTTTGCGTTGTATTGTCGATGAAATATATTATTTTTGCAATATCCGGCGTAATGTTGTCAAGGACAATGTCTAAGTAATATGAAAAAAATAACTTGCGTCAGATTTGCATCAGATTTCCGAGGACAGATTTTC
>JBJEBP010000117.1:0-12225 GCA_051870135.1 Candidatus Cryptobacteroides sp.
GTACGGTCAGAGAGAGTCTTGATATCCTTGAATGAAAATTCAATGCACTCCCCCTTGTCATTTGTCCAGAGGAGAGCAAGTTTGTCCGGGTCCTCCTCGGCCCAGACATCCATCACGTCGTAGGCGAAGTTGAAATTCTCAGGCACATCAATGTGGAAGTTCCTGATGAAATCTTCCTGCGATGTAAACTTGGTCTGTTTCAGAAATCTTTCAATCATTTCGGTAAGGAATTAGTCACCGTCCCGGTCCTGTATAATTGTCCGGAACGGACACTAAATTAGTCCAATCGGCCGAAATGATAAAAACATTGTGGCGAACCGCAGCAACTCTGTGGCGGAACACGAATTACTGCGGTCTATTGGTGATTTCACCTTATTTGTGGTGAAATTTCCAGAATTAATGCCAACACAAGAATCCCTACAGGAGTTTCTTCACAAGCTTGAAGTATTTGTAAGGCATATACCTGAACGGCATGTCAAGCCAGGTAGGGGTGCTTATCACGGCTCGCCTGTGCGAGAATGCATCGAAACTGAGCTTGTTATGGTAGCTGCCCATACCGGACATTCCTACGCCGCCGAAAGGCACATTCTCATTGGCAATATGCATGATGGTGTCATTGACGCAGGAACCTCCGGACGACGTGTGCTTCAGGATTTCTTTGGCATTGCCTCCGAAATAATAGAGGGCGAGTGGCTTTTCACGGCCGGTCACAAAACTGATGACATCCTCCGCAGTCCTGAAGTTGACAATCGGGAAGATAGGGCCGAAAATCTCCTCCTGCATTACCGGGGCATCCGGGCTGACATTGTCCAGGACTGTCGGGGAGAAATATCTCTGCGACCTGTCGGTCTTGCCTCCGAAGACAATGTCCCCGTCGGCGAGATAGCTTTCCAGCCGGTCAAATGACTTGTCGTTGACTATTCTCACGAAATGGTCGGTCCCGGCAGGATTCTCTCCAAGAAGATTGGTAAACTCAGCCTTGAGAAGCGGAAGGAACCTGTCCTTGATATCCTCGTGAAGCATCAGATAGTCAGGCGCAATGCAGGTCTGGCCGGCATTGAGGCTCTTGCCCCAGGCGATTCTCCTGGCAGCCACCTCGAGATTGGCATCCTTGTCAACTATGCAAGGGCTCTTTCCGCCGAGTTCCAGAACCACAGGAGTAAGATTCTTGGCAGCGGCCGACATGACCAGACGGCCGAGGGACGGGCTTCCGGTAAAGAAAATGATGTCCCATCTCTCCTCGAGAAGCTGGCCGTTCACCACCCTGTTGCCCTGAACAACGCCGATGTAATCTTCTTCGAAAGTATCCTTGATCATCTCCTCAATGACTTTGGAGACTGCAGGAACGTATGGAGAAGGCTTCAATGTGGCAGTACAGCCTGATGAAATGGCACCCACGAGAGGTGTGAGCAGCAATTGCACCGGATAGTTCCAAGGAGCTATGATAAGGGCATTGCCGAGAGGCTCGCTGACAATCTTGCTGGAGGACGGGAAGAGTTTCAGAGGAGTGCATTTTCTCTCCGGCCTGGTCCATTTGCCAAGTTTGCGGATATGGGTCTCGATTTCCCCGAGAAGAATGCTGATTTCCGTCAGGTACGCCTCCTCGTAGGATTTGTGCAAATCCTTCCACAATGCCTCACAAAGCGGTTTTTCCCATTTCAGGACAGAAGCCTTGAATTCCTTCAGATGCCGCTTCCTGGTTTCCACGTCCAATGTTGCCCCGGACCTGAAATAGCGGTCCTGCTTATCCCTGATTTCCTTGATTCTCTCCAGGGTCGTGTTTTCCAATGCCATAGATTTTCCTTGTTGATGGTCATTACTTCCTGCCGGTGAAATGGTCCATGACGCTGTAAACACCGAACCAGTTTCCGAAAATCAGGTCAAAGAGACAGTTAGGAAGGAGTCCCTGCCATATCCTGATGAAATGGTAAGCGAAAGGTATCCCCTTGAAGTCCTTCTCCTTCTCGATAGCCCTGATAATCTTGGCGGCAGTCTTTTCAGGCTTCAATATAGGAAAAACTTTTGAATTGACACCGTCGAACATTCCGGTATTTATGAAATAAGGCGCAACAGTGGTGACCCTGACCTTGCTCTTCATCTGCTTGAGCTCGATTCTCATTGACTCTGTCCAGCCCACGACGGCCCATTTGCTGGCCACATAGACCGACAGTTTCGGAACACCGAGCATACCGGCTGCCGAGGCAATGTTGCAGATATGGCCGGAATTGCGCCTGAGCATATCAGGAAGGATGCTCAATGCTACAAGCATAGGGGCGGTTGCATTGATGTCCATTGTCAGGTTGATGTCGGCAACTGTCTGCTGGTCAAAGGTTTTGTTGCCACGTACAATGCCGGCGCAGTTTATCAGAAGGTCCACGTCACCGACATCGGCCTTGACAGAACTGTATGCGGCTTTGATATTTTCATCATCAGCGACATTGACCTTATAGGTGAATACCTTGCCGGCCGCACCGGTAGTCTTTTCGAGATCAGCCTTGGCCGCTGCCATATTCGCTTCATTGATATCCCAGATGATGAGGGAGGATGCACCCTTCTCAAGACAGATCCGTCCCATTATTTTTCCGATACCGGATGCACCTCCGGTTATAAGTACATTTTTGGAATTGATATTGAACATTTTGCTCTTTTTTGTGCACAAAAATACACACTTCCGACAAAAGCACAATAAATTTCGACCAATTGAGAACAAATAAATAATTTTAAGGGAGAAATAGAGGATATTTCGACAAAAATAGATAAATTTGTATGCTATGATTTCTGAGAAAACTGCATTCGAACTTGTTCGGAACAACAAAGGTATAGCCAGCACGGTGATTATCTTCACGTTGCTGGTCATTATGTATTTCTTTCCACCGTCAGATCTGAAGTTGGCCCTTCCCGATTTCTTCGTGAATTACCGAGTAGCCTGGCCTCTCCTGACATTGACCATTGCAAGTTGCTTCCTTGTATGCTGGCCGGTAGCTTTCGCAATGCTGTTCTCATTCGCAGGTGACTTCCTAGGGGCCTACGGCAGTTTCATCGGCCAGATGACCTGTTTCGCCATTGCCCACGGCTTCTTCATCTACTTTTTCTCAGTAAGGTTCAAATCAGTGTCAGACCTCAGTTCGGTGCGGATGAAAATAGCGTCAAAGGAAGATGCCGAGATTTTCAACAACCTGAGGCTCAAGAGGATAGTGGTATTCTGCCTCTCTGCCATCGTCAGCCTGATATTTATTTCCATCTTCATATCCTTCATTCTCCCGTATATAGACAAGGGGACTATCAGGATAGGATGCGGTGTCTATGCCGGCCTGATATGCATAATGGTGGGCACTGCCTTGCTTCAGCGTGACCTGATGTTCGGAATCGGGGCTGTACTTTTCCTCATATCCGACACCATACTCGGATGGAACAAGTTCGTATCCCCGATAGAATACAGTTCTGTCTGCATCCTCATTCCATACTACAGCGGCCAGCTCCTGATATGGCTCAGGGCCTGCATGGACAACGTGCGCAGAAAGTAACGAAGCTGACCTTTTGAGTCAGCCTCTTTTAGAATCTGGTGTAAACAGTTATATCCTGCACTTATAGTATCTGTCCGGATTTCCCCTCAAGTCTTCTCAGACTCTCTCCAAGTATCTGGAGAGGAATACGTTATATACAAAATAGCTTGTCCCGCTAGTGTTGTTTTCAACGAGAATCAGTTCCTTGTCTATCAGGGACTTGATGTTCTTTGAGACTGATGCGCCGGAGCCGAGGCGGTATTTCTGGATGAAGGATGCGGCTGTAGGGTGCTCTATATGACCTTCTTTCGCTATAGCGGACAGGAGTTTCCACTGGGCATTGGTGAGAAGGCGCTGGAGCTCAAGGAACCGGTCGCGGTTTGCGGCGATAATTGCAGATTCCGCCTCCAGGATGTCGGTTTCTGACACAGACCCGGAGCTACGGAAAAATACCTCGTTACAAAGGGTCTGGGTATAGAAAGTATGGTCGCGCGTCCATTCAATCATTCGTTCCGTCTCCTTGGGACCAATTATTTTGCCTCCTTCACGGAACAGCTTGATGATAAAAGTTTTATATGTTTCTATGTCAAGCTTGCCGAGAGGAACGAATGTCGTGCTTTCATAGAAGGGCTTCTTTGCATTCGAGAACATATCCGTCATCGTGTGTTTCTTGCTTCCGCAGAAAATAAACCTGACATTATGGAGTGGCTGGATGTAGGTTCGGAGTAGAGCTTCCATGTTTGCTCCCTGATATTCACGGATTTGCTGGAATTCGTCAATTGCCAGCACCACCCGCTTGTCATGGTTTTCAAGGTACTGGAATATAGCCTTCAGGGTCAGGCTCTTCTCATCGTCGTTACGGAATGTCAGGCTGAGCTCCGGCGTGCCTGTCACAGCGTCGTAGGTGATGAGCGGCCGGATCCCTCCGATTGCCTTGAAGAAGGCGGAAAGTTTGTTCTGCTTGTTCATCACCGCCACCACGGCCTCGGAGAGCAGTTTGATGAAGTCATCGATGCCCTGGCTTGAACTAATATCCACATAGAAGGTCTCGATGTCATCAAAGTTCTCCCTGATTTCTTCGAATACCCGGAATATGAGGCCGGTCTTTCCAAGACGGCGAGGGGAGATAAGTGTAATATTCCTTCCATTGTTCAGGTAATCAATGATTTGCCTTGTCTCCTGCTCGCGGTCGCAGAACAGGCCCTTGCTCTTGTATGGTTCCAGTATGAACGGATTGTCTTGCATGATTCCCATTTTTTGTCAAATATAAGACTTTTCAACAAATTAACCAAAGGTTGTTAACCAAAAGTTAATTTGTGAAAATTCATAGGCAATCTCTGTCAGTTAAGAAGCAAAAGCAGGGAGACCAACAGCCATATTCTGCCGTCCCGGCAATGACGGGCTATTTCAGGGTCATCCCTTATGAGTAACTGCGCTCAATCGCCATAGTAGTCCTCAATGTCGTGGTAGTCAATGTCTGCTCCATTTCTTCGAGACGGTCAAGCCCCATCTTGTGTTTCTCTTCCGGTGTCAGAATATCCAGCCAGGTGATATTCGGGCGATTCTCAAGTCGGCGCCGGGTCTCGCGCTGTTCAATTTCACCGATGGTCATCAAGATGGCGGTGAGAATGACGGGAGAGAGAAAGATCAGGAAGAGAAGGAGATCTTGCAGGGTCAAGTTCTTGACGTATGCAACTATTCTGTTGATGACATTATACATAAATTCTTTCTTGATTCCGGTAAGACAGAAACAACGATCTCATCGAGTTGAAACGTAGTAATCACTGGGCAATTGATACGGTTGCAGGACTTTCGTTGCGGTTTACAGTGAATTGCTGCGGATAGTTGATAATACGGGCACTAATCTGGCTTGCAGGGACAAGTTTCCCGTCTTTTCTCGTATATAGATTGCGTACATTTATCTGTTTCGCAATCTCGGTGAAGGTAAGAGGCCTGCCGGCTTCTTTGATGACGAGCTCTATGGCCTCGTGTAATTTCAGTTCTGGCAGGGTTTCCGGTGTATTGATTGATTGTGAGTCGTCTGTGTTCAGGTCCCAGCCTTCTTTGAGGATGACAGTGAGTTTGGCTGACTCTATGATTCTGTTCTTGTGGGCCTCTGTAATTGCTTTGATATAAGTAGCCTTTTCTGCCGGACCCAGTTTTTCCCGGCCCAACTCAAATTCATCCCGAACCTTGTCCTCAGCCTCGACTGCCTCTTTATAGGCTGCGGAAGCGTAGAGAAGTTTGCGATATTCACAAATCGGATCCATGATGGGAAGATTCCCATTCATGCAATACATCACCCTGATGCCAAATTCAAGATTGAACTTGACAGCCCAGGCGGCGTTTATGTACTTCTCGCCATTGAGTATGGCGTAAATCTGGGTAGAAGTGATTTCGTTGTCCTGCGCAAAATCATTCAACTGCTTCCCGTACCTTTTAAAGAGGTTCTTGATGTTATGAGCAACTTCTTGGGATGAGTGTTTCGGTTCCATAGACTTTTGTTTTCACGACAAATATAATAAATATATATTAAATAACAAGTGTTATAATATATTTCTATATTTATTTTGCAAAATAATCTGATTATCCGCAACTCGTACAGAAGCCTAGAATCAAGGAAGGCATAAGAAACTGTACCCTACCAGTTCTGGCCATATATCAAGGAATGTTCATTCTCCAGAGCGTCACTGCAACACCCTTAACGGCACCTTCCACGATCAGGTGTCCTAGCGTGGAAGGTGCATTGCGAGAAGATTCTCGGCCACATTACGCTATCCCCAGTCTGACCGGGGACCTTTCATAAAGAACTGTCTATCCTATTTGTTTGCAGGCGAGATGCCCGGTCAAGCCGCGCATGACGAGACAGTTGTACGAATTGCGGGGAGTCAAAATAATATGAAACCTCCAAAATTTTTCTTGTCTTTCGGATTGGGCTAGCCACATTTTTTGAAGAAGGGAGCGCATTGGTCTTTTAACAAGGTGAAAATTGGGGCCGCCCCCAAACTGTCAAATCGCAGCACGTAGTGCCGGGATGGCGGAAAATGGCATTCGGGTCAGCCTCGGAGCCTACAAGCCTGCGATGAACTCACGCATCTCGCCAACGTGGTCGAGAGCGCTGTGGAAAAGCGTCATCTGAGCGCGGGCACGGACAAAATTGTGGTCAATGTATTTCGTCTTGTAATAAGTATCTCCGTTGATATAGTCCGTCAGGAAGCGGACTGCCTGCATGAACGGGAACATACAGGCCGCATACGGAAGATTCTCCTTCTCGACATCTGTCAGGAAACAGCCCGCCGACTCGATATATCCGCGTGTGAAGGCCTTGAAAATCTCCATATTGAAACTGATTTTGGTCGTATCCGGTTCATCCTCCGGTGCGGTATTGGCGGCAGTACGCAGGAAATCACCGAAATCCGAGAACACGTAGCTCGGCATAACGGTATCCAGGTCAATGACGCAGAGGATATTCCCATCCTTGTCAAAAAGCATGTTGTTGACCTTTGTATCACAATGACATACGCGCTTCGGAAGGCGGCCGTCACGATGCAGCTGCTCTGCCTTGCACATTTCAATTCCATAATTGTCAATATCCTCGAGCATATCCATAACCTCCTCGCCATGGTCAGGGTCATCCATATTGACCTCTGCCCCGTCCTCGGAGCCGTCAATCCTGCCCGCAGCATCATTCTCGACAGCCTCAATCAACTGGGACAGACGGAGTTCCATATTGTGGAAATCCGGAATAGTCTCCCCCAATGTATCCGGAATGTCGGCCAGCATAGCCTCGAAATTGCCGAAAGCCTTGCCTGCGCAGTATGAATATTCAGGATTTACAGTCTCGTATGTATAAGCATCCGGAATGAATACGGAGATTCTCCAGAACTTCCCGTCTTCCTCAAGCCAGCTGTCCCCGGAACCCTTGACCTTGACGAAACGCAGCACCTTCCGGTCAATGTCGGACTCCCCTGCAGCCTCCAGCTTCATTCTGATGTGGCCGGTTACGGCCTCGATATTGTGCTGAAGCAGAGGAACATCCTGGAATATGGCATTGTTGATACGCTGGAGAACATAGTCCGGGGCGGAGCCTTCCGTCACAACCTTGAAAGTATCATTGATAAGACCGCTTCCGAGCGGCTCGATGGCTGTTACATTTCCCTCGATATCGAAGCGGGAAACAATCTGTGAGAGTTCAGACATAATGACAATGTTTTAGTATACGCCCCTTCAGTCAGGGTAAAAATGTGGCGTCCCGGAGCTCCAAACCCCGAAACGCCCGTAAATTTAGGAAAAACAAACCTCAAATCAAAACCCAAGATCCACGGAAAGTCCTGCTTTCACGACAATTCCTGGCTGAGGAATGTTGCCATAATCGTAGTACTCATTGTCAGTCAAGTTGTTAGCCTCCACATAAACAGTGTATTTGCGATTTTTCTCCCTGCAGAATGAGCCGGTCCAATGCAGCCTGGCATCGAGAATCGAGTACGGCTTGTAGCCTACGACATTGCCTGTGGCGGCAAGATTCTCATAGACCTCGTATGAGCCGACCCTGTCCACCCATCTCCAGGACGCGTCCAGGCAGAGCCCCTTCCAGATATGGAAGCCCGCCCTGGCAACGAACTTGTGCCTGACATATTCCATTGCATACCTTGACAATATGCCGGCCTCCTCCTTCTTATCCTGTGAAATATGGCTGTAGGAGAGGTCAAGAGTACGCAGGAAGAAGTCCTGGCGGAGCAGGATACCCCGGAAGTCCAGCCTCAGGTCAACCTCCTGTCCGAAAGTATTGATTTTTGTGTAATTGACTGATTTCCAATATGCATCCTCGCCATCAGCCTCATCCTTGATCCAGTCAATCATGTCCGAGCCCATATTGTAGTACAATGAGACCACGGCATTGACTCCCCTTCTGGAATATCTCAGGCCGCCCTCAACCGCCTGCATTTTCTCGGCCTTGAGATTCCTGTCAGCCAGATGGCCGCCTACGGAATAATAGAGTTCCGTAAAAGTTGGCATTCTCAAAGATGAATTGTATGAGAGATAGGCCTTCCAGTCGGAGGCGAAGCGCATTGAGACATTGACTCCGGGATAGAAGCGGAAGCCGTCATCATTGCCGGTATTCTTGACAGCGGCGACTCCGGCATTGGCCGAGAAGCCCCCGATTTCGTAGGTATGCTCAAGGAAGAAGCTGATATTCGTGCGGTTAAGACCCTTGACGTATGATGTGTCAGCACCGTGGACAGGCTTCGGGGATGTCAGCCACTCGCCTAGATTTGTACTGACAATGTCCTCGTTCCTGACCTCCGCTCCGAAGGCCGTACGGCCGATAAGGGTCTCGACCCAGGCATTGAGATTCACTCCGAAGACATTGGTTCTGTGATGGTTGAACGGGACCTTGCCAGGATTGTCCCGGAAGAGTTCGAAGCGGTCCCGGCTGTGGTTCCAATAAACCTGGGGGCGGAACTTGACCAGGCCGTTCGTCCGGGCTGATACTGATACGAAGGTCTTGAGCGTATGCTCGAACTGGTCATCGTACTTTGCGCTGTAGAATGTGTTCGAGCCGAAGTCCCGGCAACTCAGGCCAGCGGACCAGTCCAGCACAATGTCGGGATGGGACCAGCTGCCCTGGTAGAAGGCCTTCACCGTGCTGTAATCGGTGTTGAGTCCTCCTGACTGGTTGCGGCTGAATCCGTCTGAACGGAGATAACTGGCTGACACGCTGCTTGTTACCTTTCCGGTGACAGTACCGAAGCTGACTCCCGCGTCAGCGAAACCGTAGGAGCCTCCGCTCGCCCTGGCTGACAATGTCGTCCCAGTGGGCTTCTTCGTGACAATGTTCAATGCACCCAGCAATGAGGAAGAACCGTATGACACCCCGGCCGGGCCGGACAAGATTTCAATCCGGTCTATGTCCTTGATATCCACAGGGAAATCTGCGGCATTATGTCCGGTCTGGGGGTCGCAGATGTTGATTCCGTTCAGGAAGATGGCGACCTGGTCGAAACTGCCTCCACGAACGCTGATATCGGTCTGGGCACCCATGTCGCCCCTCTGGCGGACATCCACCCCGGCCATTGTCTTGAGAATGTCATTGACACTCACAGCCGGAAGCGAGGCGATGGCCGCGCTGTCCAGGACTGAGACTATTCTCGCGCTCCGGGACAATGTCACCGGAACTCTGGACGAGGTTACTGATACGGAATCGATGTAATTGACAGAATTGTCTTTCGGAAGATTCTCCGAAAAAAGTGCCTGTTCCCCGAAAAGGAATGCTGCCGGCACTATCGCAGCGATGGCGGCCTGTAGAACTCCGCCCTTGATTTTTAGCATTAATAAAAACTTGTTAGTCGTTATACGGAGGGCAAAGTAAGAATAAATTCCCCATAAATGCAAATTTATTCCCAAAAAATACATATTTGACCTATGACGGATTTTTTGTATATTCGCAAGCTTGAATAAACACCGCAATTGTCATCTCGACTGAGCGGAGCGAATGGAGAGATCTGATTAACAGCAGATATCTCGACTGCGCACTATGTGCTTCGCTCGATATGACAGGCAGCAGGACTAAGTACAATCCGAACGAACATTGATATGGAAAACATTGACATAAACGCCAATAAGTCAGAGGCCGCACGCTGCCTCAAATGCCGCAACGCAAGATGCTCAGCGGCCTGCCCCGTGCATACCGACATACCTGCATTGATGACCCTATACCTTCAGGGAAAGAAAGAGGAGGCCGCCACAATCCTGCTGAAGAACAATCCGATGGCGGCCATTTCAAGCCGTGTCTGCGACTGGAGCCGTGTCTGCCTGAGCCGCTGCATCCTGAATGCGAGGCAGTCCCCGGTGAACTGGCATTCCGTGGAGGCCGAGATTGCAGGAGATGCCATCTTCAATATGAAGATCACCCCTGGCAAGCCAACCGGGAAGAGTGTCGGCATAATCGGTGCCGGCCCTGCCGGAATCTCCGCGGCGTTGTGGCTCAGGGAAGCCGGCCACGACGCCGTGATATACGACATATATGACCGTCCCGGAGGAGTGCTCCGCTACGGTATCCCGGAGTTCCGTCTCGACAGGAAATTCATTGACAGGTATGAGGCGATTCTCGATGAGGCCGGGGTTACATTCAAGGGTAAGACCTTCGTCGGCAAGGATATTTCCCTGCAGGAACTCAGGGCAAGGCACGATGCCGTCCTGATTGCCGCCGGAGCCGGTATTCCGAGAAAACTGGACGTACCGGGAGAGGATGAGGCCAATGTCATCTATGCGCTTGATTATCTGAAGAATCCGTCCGCATACAACCTAGGCCGGAGGGTTATAGTGATTGGCGGAGGCAATGTCACAATGGATGCCTGCCGCACGGCCATCCGCCAGGGCCGTGACACCACCGTTTATTACAGGAAATCATTCGAGAATATGCCGGCCAATGCCATCGAGGTGGAGCTGGCCCGCGAGGAAGGTGTGAAATTCGTGCTCTTCGAGGTACCTGTGGGCTTCCGGGACGGCAAGGCAGTAATGCGCAAATGCGAGAATGTCCTTAAGCCCGACGGCCGTGTAAGCACGAGAATGATAGAGGGTACAGACCACGAGGTGGAGTTCGATACAATGCTGGTGGCCATCAGCGCCAATGTGGACTTCTCAATCTTCGGCGAGGAGCAGCCTGTCCTGAACAGGTACGGCTGGCCCGAGACCAATGACAGCCAGCAGACCAGCCTCAGGGATGTCTTCATTGCGGGAGACTTTATTCTCGGACCCGCAACGGTAGTGGACGCCGTGGCATCGGCGAAGAAGGCAGTTACGGGAATATTGTCCTACCTCGGCTAGCTTGCCCTCTCACCGAACTTATTGACCTTTCACGGCAGTCTCCAGCTGACTCAGGGCCTGACGGATGACAGACCTTGGCGAAGCCACATTCAGCCTCATGAAGCCTTTGCCGCCGGGACTGAAGATTTCTCCGTCATTCAGGGCGAGGCGCGCCTTGTTCACGAAAAGGTCAATGAGGACCTCGTGGTCCAGGCCAAGCCCGTTGCAGTCCAGCCAGACAAGATAGGAAGCCTGTGGACGGAGCGGCCTTATTCCCGGTATATTGGCCTTGCAGTAGTTTTCAACCAGTTCCACATTCCCCTCAATGTAGGAAATCAGCTGGCGGCGCCATCCCTCTCCCTGGCGGAGGGCAGCCACAGTGGCAATGGGAGCGAACATATTCGGGCTTGACAACTCATTGGCATCCAGCCATTTGAAGAATACCTTGCGAATCTCCGGATTCGGTACGATGCACCAGGAACTGACCACTCCGGCCATGTTGAAGGTCTTGGTAGGTGCTCCGAATGTGATGCTGCACGCCGCGGCATCCTCCGAGACGGTAGCAAACGGGATGTGCCTGTGTCCGAAAAGTGCCAGGTCGCAATGAATCTCGTCCGAGATGACGAGGATATTGTGTTCCCGGCAGAATGAGGCGAGCCTGCGCAATGTCTCCCTGTCCCAGACAAGTCCGCCCGGATTATGCGGGTTCGCCAGAATGAGGAGCCGGCATTTTTCATCTGCCACCTCCGCAAGATTGTCGAAATCCATTGAATAGTAACCGTCCGGCCTGCGCTTCAACGGGTTGTACACCACTTCCCTGCCATTCTCGGTCGGGACAATCCTGAACGGATGGTAAACCGGCGGCTGGATGATGACCTTCTCGTCCGGCTTGAGGAAGGCATTGACCACGAAGCCG
>JBJEBP010000118.1:0-2921 GCA_051870135.1 Candidatus Cryptobacteroides sp.
TTACCATTTTGTCCGCAGGACGGCAACACCATTGCCAACGCTGCCAGTGCAATCAGAAATTGTTTCATATAGCGCAATTTATTTGCAAAGTTAAACAGTTTTTTCGAAGTTTTCCCTTTCTCCGGGGAACAGTCCCGTCAGATGGTCTATGATTATCCGGCGGGATTCTTCAGGAGAATAGGCCCCGTCGGTGGAGTCCATCAGAAGCGCGTCCGGGGAATGGCCGAGAGCAGGATGGGGGAGATGTACTTCTGGAGCCTTTCGTCACTGGTGCACGCGCGGCAGGAGTCACCCTCCGCCACCCGGTATTTCGGGAGCGAGCGTCTCCAGTTCATCAGATGCCGATTTCCCTAATGACTTGCATCATATCCACGGGACCGGATTGGGTAATTTTCTGTTTCAGACTTCAGCATAGTATCAGCGTTCTTTAGTGCTGCCGCTTCGCTTGCGGTCAGACAGGATAGCGTCAAAATTGTCAATGGACCATTGTAGCAGCGCGTCGAGGTGGGGCATTACGCTCAATGTACGTTCCGTAAGTGAATACTCCACCTTGGGAGGAATGGAAGGGAAGATAGTACACTTCAGGAATCCGTCGTCGGTAAGGGATTTCAACGTTATGGTTAGCATCTTCTGCGATATGTCAGGGATGCTGCGGTACAATTCATTGAAACGCAGTGTGCCCTTCTGCTCCAAGGTATAGAGTACCAGAAGGGGCCACTTGTCTGTGAATCGCGCCAGTTATTCCTAATCGGGCAATCCGGGAATACGGCACTTTGCAAATCTTTTCTGTCCACGCTTCAGCATTTAAATGGATAGCGAAGATAGCAATATGCTTTTATTTGTACAATGCTTCAGCAAGGGCATTTACGCCATCTTCCCCCGGAAGTCCGGGAAATGCTTCCTTGAGTACGGTCGCGAAAGTAGTGGAGTCGGCGCAGGAAGCGAGCAACTGCTTTATCTTTTCAACATAAGCTGTTTTGAAGGCAAGATCCTCGGAATCTGCTGCTCTTCCGTGTCCGCCAATGAAGTACTCAGCACCAGAAGCCTTCATCGCCTCCAATAACTCAAGTTCTGCAACCACCGGTTTGCCGAGGTTCTCCAGATACTGTTCGAATTCTTTGAGGTTTTCCTTGAAAAGGGGAGTCTCGAGAGTTACGAGTCCGTCCCTGCCTTCGACGATATAACTTGCGTCTGCCATTGCATCACCGGAATTGTAAATGTGAAGAGTTGCATGCGGAAGCAAAATCACATCGAATTTCGCATTGTCCGCCTTGAGTGTAAATGAGTGTGCCATAAATAACAGTGTTGTGATTAGTAAGATGTTGTGTTTCATAATAATATAAATTTGAAAGTCACTTCCTTTTTTACACTGTAAAGGTCACAACATTTTTATGAATCTGCAAGAAGTCACCTCAATGAAACTCGCAAACCAAAAGGTTAGTAATATTGACAAGATGTGACAATTATTCTTCGTCACTGACTGCTTCGAGCCATTCGGGGATTATTACCAAAATTATTGATTCGGACAGTTTGCGGCTTATGCTGTCCTGAACTGGGTCGGTGTCTTGCCGGTGCGAGCCTTGAAGAAACGGACGAAGTGCTGCGGATATTCAAAACCGAGGTTTTCGCTTATTGATGTAATTGACAGGCTTATATCACTGAGTTTTTCCTTTGCGGCATTGAGAAGGCAATCGTTGATATAGTCCTTTGCGGTGCGTCCGGTCTCCGTCTTTACAAGCTGCCCGAAATAGCCGGTCGAGAGGCAGCATTTGTCAGCGAAATACGCAACTGTCGGAAGTATCTCTTCCATATCCAATTGTTTTTGCAAAAATACTCTTTTGCTTGGAAAGATACTGTATATGGATTATGCTTTGGCCATTGCCGAAAGATCTGCACTGTCCACAGACTTTCCTCTTCGGGCAGAGCGTCATCAGCGCAAAGGAGCGCCTGCAGGGCACCCCTTTTTAGAATAGCAGAGTATGTCCTTATCGGAAACTATGAATTAATCGAATAAACTATGATTATTTCATAGTTTTTTGATTATCTTTGGCTTGGATTAATACAATTTGCGATGAGAAGGAAAATCACAGAACAACTCGTCGCCTGGAAAAATAAACCAGGCCATAAACCACTTATCCTCCAAGGTGCAAGGCAGGTCGGAAAAACATATATTCTCGAAAAATTCGGAGAAGAGTACTACAAAAAACATATCCGGGTCAGTCTCGACCTTGTACCTGATGTCCGTAGTTTCCTAAAGGAAAACATTAATCCTTTAGAAATCATCGCATATCTGGAATCACTCTACAATGTCAGAATCACCCCTCATGAAACATTAATCATCCTTGATGAGATTCAGGACTGCAAACGAGCCCTCCTGGCGCTAAAATACTTCCAGGAAGAATTCCCACAATATGACATCGTTGCAGCCGGAAGTCTCCTTGGTGTTGCAGTCAACAAAGGAGAAAAGGAGCACGAAGAAGGCGTAAACGCATCAGCTATCCCAAACGAAGCGGAAGAGGACTTCTCATACCCGGTAGGAAAAGTGGATGAACTTACTCTTTATCCTATGGACTTCGAAGAGTTCCTATGGGCTACCAATAACGATGTTCTTGCCGTAGAAATACGCGAACACTACAAAACGAATGAGGGACTTGCTGAATCTGTCCACAAAATGGCCATTGACCTCTACCAGAACTATCTTATAGTCGGTGGAATGCCTGAATCTGTAATGAAATATGTCGAGACGCACAGTTTTATTGAATGTCGCGCAATTCAGCAGAACATTCTTAACGGCTACGACTCCGATATGGGCAAATATGCTAAGCCGGCAACCACGGTAAAAATCAAAGCCTGTTGGAACTCTATCCCCGCAAAGTTGGCAAAAGAGAACAAGAAGTTCCAGTAAAAACTGGCAAAAAAAG
>JBJEBP010000119.1:0-12170 GCA_051870135.1 Candidatus Cryptobacteroides sp.
AACTCAAGGATATAATCATCCGGTACTGCCCCCAGAACAACACCTGGCTCCTGAGCAACGTACTCCTCGAAATCATCAATACCGAGGAGGACATGAACCTCCACTGCCGCATTGAGGATGAACTCTTCATACCAGCCGTGAAGGAAGCCGAGACCCGGCTGAGAGATGCCGTGGAGGTGAACTACAGGGAGTCCATTTCAGGCAATGAATCCCAGCCGCAGTTGAGCGACAGGGAGAAAGATATTCTCAGATGCGTTGCCAAAGGATTGAGCAACAAGGAAATAGCGGAGATGCTCTATGTTTCGGTCAACACTGTCGCAACACATCGCCGCAACATTTCCGGAAAATTGGGCATTCACACTTCCACAGGCTTCGTAATCTACGCCCTGTCCCACAAACTGGTTACATTGGACGATATCACTTAGACAGGTCAATGCCGGGCAGCATTGTCTTTCCTGCTCATTGCAAGAAGCCCGATGAACGTCAGCAATCCATTGAAAATCAGGAGTTCATAGCTGAACTGATAGCCTCCGAACCATTTCTCGGAATTGAGCTGGAGGACAAGGCAAACCAGAGGTGCCGCAATCGAGACAACTGGCACAGCCTTGTCGAGAGTACGCCGCTTTGTCAGGATACCGAAGGCGAACATTCCCAATATCGGCCCGTAGGTATAACTTGCCAGCCTATAGACGGCATCGATTGCGCTCGTACTGTTCAATGCATTGAATATCAATATTGTAACACCCATTCCCAAGGCCATTGCAATGTGGGTCTTCTCCCTCATTGACCTGACCTTTTCCTCAGACTTTCCGGAAGTCCCGAGAATATCAACGGTGAATGATGTCGTGAGGGCGGTCAATGCCGAACCGCCGGCGGCGAATGAGCAGGAAACCAGGCCGATTATGAACATTATCCCGGCAATGACAGGCAGCATTCCGCTGGTTGCGACGGCAGGGAAAAGCCCGTCCCCGCTGGCCTGAATCGAATATTTCTCCGCAAAAAGATAAAGCAGCACACCAAGGACGAGGAAGAGGAAGATAACCACCGTCTGGAGAAGCGAACTCGTGACAATGTTCTTCTGCGAGTCCCTGTAGTTCTTGCAGGACAATGATCTCTGCATCATATCCTGGTCCAGTCCCGTCATCGCGACAAGGGTGAACATTCCCCCGAAGAACTGCTTGAAGAAATACTGCGGATGGTTCGGGTCGTCGAACCAGAACATTCTGGCCATTCCGCTTTCCTTCACCGCCGGTACAATGTCCCCGGGTCCGAGGCCCAGTGCCCTGCTGATGAAAACGGTGCACAGTACGATGGAAAGCAGCATGCAGCCGGTCTCCAGGAAATCAATCCAGATGACGGCCTTCCCCCCTCCACGGAAGGTGTATAGCAGCAATATCAGTATGGTAATCAGCACATTGACCCAGAACGGTACTCCGAGCGGCCCGAAAACCATAAGCTGCAGGGAAATGCATACGAGATACAACCTCACGGACGCTCCCAACATCTTGGAAATGAAGAAGAACCAGGCCCCGGTACGGTAGGAGGATACCCCGAGCCTCTCCTCGAGATAGCCGTAGATTGAGACCAGGTTCATCCGGTAGAACAGAGGAATCAGCACGAATGCGATGACCAGCTGGCCGGCAATGAAGCCGAGGGCCATCTGCATATAGCCGAAACCGGAAGCCGCCACCATTCCCGGAACGGAGACGTATGTAACCCCGGACATTGCGGAGCCTATCATTGCAAAGGCCACCACATACCAGGACTGCTTCCTGCTGCCGGTAAAGAAGCCGGCATTGTCGGACTTGCGGCCCGATAGCCAGGCTATGAGAAGCACGAATGCGAAATATGCCGCAATCGTGATTATTATTGTCGAGGGTGTCATAACTTATTGGCAAGAGTATCGGCAGCGGCTTTGGCCTCGTAAGCAATTGACAATGAGTCCAGTTCAGCATGCCAATGACGATATACGGAATCCAGGGCGGCAAGGTTCTCCTGCTTTATAGGCTCCTCGCTCGGGGACTCCATCTTGAGAGGATTGATAGGCTGGCCGCTTTTCCATACCCGGAAATCCAGATGCGGGCCGGTGGAGACTCCGGTCGATCCGACATATCCAATCACGTCTCCCTGCCTGACTCTTGAGCCCACAGCCAGACCTTGGGCGTAGCGGGAAAGATGGAGATAGGCAGTGGTATATACTGAGTTATGCCTGATTTTCACGGTGTTGCCGCCTCCTCCGCTCCAGCCCTTGCTGATGACGGTTCCGTCTCCGATACTCATTACCGGAGTACCTGTCGGGGCCGCATAATCCACACCGGTATGCGCCTTGACCACGCCTGATACCGGATGCTTCCTGTGATATGAAAATCCGGAACTGATCCGGGAGAACCTCAACGGAGCCTTCAGGAAGGCCTTGCGCATGCTCTCCCCTTTCTCATTCCAATAAAGATTGCCGCCGTCTCCCTGGTCGAAGCGTATCGCTGGCATCTCCTTGTCGTC
The DNA here is from genome assembly GCA_051870135.1 of Candidatus Cryptobacteroides sp. Lineage (GTDB taxonomy): Bacteria > Bacteroidota > Bacteroidia > Bacteroidales > UBA932 > Cryptobacteroides. The sequence goes on from JBJEBP010000119.1 coordinate 2,500, forward strand.
GTGGGAAAACATTGCGATATGAATCGTGTCAATGTCAATGACCTCCCCTTCGCATACTGCCTCGGTGTAAATGACCCTGAACCTGTCATCCTTCTGCAGTCCGAAGAAATCCACAGTCCAGGCATAGATGTCCTCAAGATGGACCAGAAGAAGCGGGGAAACACCGGCTTTGGTCATATCCAGCCACAGGGAGGAATTGATGCGGACGTCGGCATATTGCCTTATATGCTCGACAGGCTTCGTAACCTTCCACGCATCGTATGGCGGAGTACATTTGAGTACTGTTAGATTGATTCTGTCACGGTTATATACAAGATACTCAAGGACTTGGGCATCAAGGCTGTCGGTGCTGTAATAAGCCTGCCACTCGTTCCCGGCCCTCATTTTCCTGGGCTCGAAGACGGAATCGGCCGCATCGACCAGTTTCATTGCCTCGGCCGCGCTCATCCCGAGCTTGGTCATAAGCCCGGTGAAAATCTCCCCGCTGGCAACCTTTCCTTCGGCAAGGTCGAATGAATCCGTGCAGAAGCCCAATGGGTAAACCGTGTCGTTCGTTTCTTCCACCTGGACTTCCCCGGTCCGGCGGTGGCAGGAAGGCAGGGCTGTCAATATGATGAGAGACATTACTCCCGCCGCCAATATCAATCTGTTAAAATGCATTTTATTGTCCATATCGTAGCAAATTTATGAAAATATGTCAATAAATGCTAATTTTGTCAATATAATCAGGCCGGTCTTACGGCTGGAAAAATAACCGCAATGACAGACGACAAAACAATCAATATCGCTCCTGTAGCCTATTTCCGCTCACCTTTCCCGTCCAAATTCGGGGTCCCGAGACAGAGCGGAGTAGTGGCTGAACTGCCGGGAGAAATAGTATTCGTTCCGGAATTCAGGCGGGCCGAAGCATTGAAAGGCATAGAGGAGTTCAGCCATCTCTGGCTTGTCTGGGGATTCTCGGGCAATGCCGGACGCTGGCAGATGACTGTGCGTCCTCCGAGACTGGGAGGAAACAAGTCGGTGGGCGTATTCGCTTCGAGGTCGCCGTTCAGGCCTAACGGGCTGGGACTCTCGTCCGTCGTTCTGGACAGGGTGGACTGGGATGCGGCTGACGGACCTGTAGTCAAGGTACTGGGGGCAGACCTGATGGCTGGAACCCCTATCTACGATATCAAGCCATATATCAGGTACTCTGATTCGCATCCAGAAGCCCGTTCAGGATATACTGACAATGTGGAATGGGAGGAGGCGGAAGTCATTTTCCCTGAGTATCTTGAAGAGAAGTTCCGGGTTCTGGGCAGGGCCTCTGCCGAAGACGTTCTGGTACTGAAGAAGGTCCTGGCACAGAAGCCGGTTCCGCGCTACCAGCACGACCCGGAGAAGGTTTACGGTATGCCTTACAAGGGTTGCGACATCCGGTTCAGGGTTTCGGAAAGTAGTATCGAGGTCTTGGATATTGTAAGGGTATGAAGCGTATGGTGAAAATCAGTTAAAATAGTATCAGTAATTGTCCTATATTATCGTTAATTTTGCAGGACCAAATTAATGGCACTCATGGACAAGGCAAAATATACAGCAGCGGAACTATTTGCCGCACAAGCACTTGCATCACAAGCAAAGAAAGAGCTCACCGAGAACATCCTCCCATATTGGTTGCAAAAAACCTGCAAAGGCGATACCGGATTCCAAGGACGAATCAGCGGAGAGGAAATCATTGACCCGGAAGCACCTGTGGGAGCAATAATGACATCCCGCATTCTCTGGACATTCTCAAACGCCTACAGGATCTTCCGCCGCGAGGAATACAGGGCAATGGCGGAGCGGGCCAAAAACCTGATTTTCAACAATTTCCACGACAATGAGCAGGGCGGAACCTACTGGAGCATAAACCCGGACGGCTCCCCTCTGGACACCAAGAAACAGATATATGCCATAGCGTTCTGCATCTACGGCCTGGCAGAATGGAACAGGGCGACAGGAGACACAGAGGCCCTTGAGCTCGCAAAGAGGCTCTACTTTGACATTGAAAAACATAGTTTCGACACCATCAGGAACGGCTATTTCGAGGCCTTCACCAAAGAATGGGGGACAATCCAAGACATGAGGCTGAGCGACAAGGATGCCAACGAGAGCAAGACAATGAACACCCACCTCCACGTCCTGGAGGCCTACACAGGGCTGTACCGGGTCTGGAAGGACGAAGGCCTGGCAGGGCAGCTCAAGAACCTCATTGAAGTATTCCTGGACAAGATTCTCGGCCCGGATTCCCATCTGAGGCTCTTTTTCGACGATGACTGGAACTGCAACTACAGGATTTATTCATACGGCCACGACATCGAGGCTTCCTGGCTGCTCCACGAGGCGGCTCTCGTCCTTGGAGATGCCGGCATCATTGACAGAGTGGAGAAGGAAGTTCCGCGGATTGCGGCCGCCGCAGGCGAGGGCTTCACTGCCGGGGGCGGAATGATCTACGAGAAGGACAATGCCACCGGCCATATTGACGCTGACCGTCACTGGTGGGTGCAGGCCGAAAGCGTAGTGGGCTATTTCAATCTCTGGCAGCTGACCGGCGAGCCTGCCGGACTCGAAAACGCCATAAGCTGCTGGGAATTCATCAAGAACAATCTGATTGACCGGGAAAACGGGGAATGGTTCTGGAGCATCCGCCAGGACGGGTCCGTGAACCGCACCGACGACAAAGCCGGATTCTGGAAATGCCCTTACCACAATGGCAGGATGTGCATGGAACTGATTGAAAGAACGGCCTCAATGGCCAAGGAAACTAAGTAATATGAAAAAAGCATTGACAAGCCTCCTCGCCGTAATTGCGGCGGCAACTACAATTTCCGCAAAAGTCACCCTTCCTGAAATCATCGGGGACAATATGGTCCTCCAGCAGCAGGCTGAGGCCAGAATCTGGGGCAAGGCCACACCAGGACGGACAGTCAGCATCATCACTTCCTGGAGCAATGACAAAGTAAAAGTCACCGCAGACGGGCTAGGAAACTGGCTCGCCTCAATACGCACTCCGCAGGCAAGCTATACCCCGCATTCGATTGTCATATCGGATGGCGAGGCAGTCAGACTCAGCAATATTCTCATAGGGGAAGTCTGGTTCTGCGGCGGACAGTCCAATATGGAAATGCCTCTCAACGGCTTCTGGGACTGCCCTATCGAGGGGTCCAATGAAGAAATTGCCACTGCCGGCAGGCGCAGCGGAATCCGTCTCGTGAAGATTCCGAAGATCGGAACCCTGGAGCCAGCGGAGAATGTGGAAGGCAAATGGGAATTGAGCAACCCGCAGAATGCCAGATGGTTCAGTGCCACGGCCTGGTATTTCGCCCGGATGCTGAACGAGGCCCTGGACATTCCTGTCGGGCTGGTAAGCTGCAACTGGGGCGGCACCAGGGTGGAAAGCTGGCTGCCGGAGGAGATTGTCCGCACATACCCCGACATTGACTATGACACTGAATGCTGCAAGAAGGAGCAGACCTGGTGGCATTACTCCAATGTCACGATAATGTACAACGGAATGTACAATCCGATAAGGAACTATACCGTGAGAGGCTTCATCTGGTACCAGGGCGAAGCCAATGTTGGCAAGCACGATACCTATCCGGAGAGGTTCAAGGAACTCGTAAATATCTGGAGGACGGATCAGGGCTGCGAAAGTCCTGTATATCTGGTAGAACTGGCACCGTGGATGTACGGCGGAGACGGCACCTCAGGTGCAAGGTTCAGGGAAATGCAGCACAATTTGGCGAAGGAAATCTCCAACTGCGGCGTAATCTGCACCAATGACCTTGTATATCAGGACGAGGATACCCAGATCCATCCGAGAAACAAGAAGGATGTGGGCTACAGGCTCGCCTACCTTGCCCTCAACCGCACCTACGGCCAGACCGGAGTGGAATGCCGTTATCCTGAGTACAAGTCATTTACAGTCAATGGAGACACTGCCGAAGTATTCTTCGACAATGCCGATGACGGACTCAGCCCGTGGAAAGGACTTGAGGGCTTCGAAGTGGCCGGTGAGGACAAGGTGTTCCACAAGGCTGAGGCCACTGTTCACACGGGACATAAATCAGTGCTTGTCCGCAGCGACGAAGTGGCCTCACCTGTGGCTGTAAGATACTGTTTCCGGGATTTCCAGCTCGGGAACCTGGTCAGCGGCCGTGACCTGCCGGTGCTGCCTTTCCGCACCGATGACTGGGACTAAAACTCGATCCGGGTTTCCCCGCCCCGATAATCGACAGAAGCGTCAATGCCGGCCTCACCGAAGCCGATGCCTTCGCGTACAAGCCTGACATTGAACAGCCTTCTTTCAGGCATACCAGGATACTCCCCTTCCCTGGCACCTATGGTCAGGACAGCATCGGAGTCATCCCAGGACAGTTTGATCCGGGAGTATTCTCCCCTTTCGTAAGCATAGTCAAGACCATCATCCTCGTACAATGTGAAAGAGCCATCCGCCCCCGTATAGACATAGAGGTCAATCGGGCCGGATGGATTCTCGCCGCTCCATTGTACCGGTTCGCCGATACTGACGATTGATCCTGCACGCACATAAAGAGGCATCCTGGAATATGTCAGGGCCACATTCTCCCAATGACCGCCCTCAATGGTACGGCCATCGTACATATCATACCAGAGAGTCCCATCCGGGAAATAAACATCCTTTGTCTCCGCCCTGTATGAGGTAACAGGAGCCACCATGAATGCAGGGCCGAACATATATTGGGAACCAATGTCATAGACTTCCCTGTCCTGCGGGAAATCCATTGCGAGAGGCCGCATTATGGTATAGTCGTCAAATGCAACGCTACCTGCGAGGGAATAGATATATGGCATCAGGCGATAGCGCAGGCGGGTGTACCAAGTCATTGACTCATAAGCCGGATGACCTTCCGGGGCAATATTGAAGATTTCCCTGAACGGCCACTGTCCGTGAGCCCTGAAAAGCGGCACGAAGCAGCCGAACTGGTACCAGCGGGTATTGAGTTCACGCCATTCCTTCAGGTCCTCATTCTCCACACCCGTCCTGTCAAAGAGCTGCTGCGCAGCAACATAGCGATCCTCGACGCAAAAGCCTCCAATATCCATTGTCCAATAAGGCACGCCTGTCACGGAGAAATTCAATCCGGCCGTAATCTGTGCCCTCATATCCTCCCACCTGGTGGCAATGTCGCCGCTCCAGGTAGCCGTGGAATAACGCTGCTGGCCGACAAAGCCTGAACGGGTCAGCAGGAAGACCCTCTTGTCCGGGTCAACGCCACGCTGTCCGTCATAAATCGCCTCCGCGTTCATAAGCGCATAAGCATTGAAATACTCAGTGGAACTTCCAAGGGCCGTCGGTCCGCAAAGTGCCTTGCGATAGTCCATATCCACACAGTCCCGTACATTCGGTTCGCTCGCATCCATCCACCAGGCATCAATGCCAAGCGGATAATAATGGTCGTATATCTGGTTCCAGAAGAGTTTCCTGGCCCCGCTGTCATAAGCATCGTAGAAAGAACCCAGATATCCCGGGCCTACCCAGTCCCTGATGCTGTCCCTGACTGCTCCCTGGTACATCCAGCCTCTGCTGTCAAACTCCTTGTAATGGTCCGTGGTCACATAGAACTTCGGCCAGACGGAAATCATCACCCTGGCATTCATGGCGTGAATCGAGTCCACCATCCCCTTCGGGTCCGGGAAACGCTCCCTGTCGAACTCGTGGCTTCCCCATGAGTCCTCCTTCCAATGAAGCCAGTCTATCACAATGTTGTCAAGAGGAATTCCCCTGCGCCTGTACTCGGCAACGGTGGAAAGCACCTCCTCCTGAGTATTGTACTTCTCACGGCTCTGCCAGAAGCCCAAGGCCCATTTCGGCATTACCGGAGCCTTGCCCGTGAGAGTGCGGCAACCGTGAATGAGCTCATCCGCATTGTCACCGGCAATGAAGTAATAGTCAATGCTTTGCTGCATCTCGCCCCACCAGCACATCTCCTCCTTGGTCTCCTGGTCAACCGGCTTGAAGGCTCTGAGCGAGCAATATGCCACGTCCCCGTCCGGCTTCCACTGGATGCGTACAGGATAGCGCTCACCTTTCACAAAGTCGTAACTGAACTTGTAACTATTTGGATTCCAGGCGGTCCGCCAACGTTCCGGCACGACTTCATCCGGGCCTATCCAGACCCTGACATAGCCGGAATAATAGAGAATGAAGTCGAATACACCGTCCTGGTCACTCTCCAATTCACCCTCGTATGTCACGGCAGCACCCTTGAGCGGTATCTCTGTCTGAAGTTCCTCGACGTGGCCGAGGTCGCCCCTCTTGAGATGGTCGAAACTGATATTGTCCTCTTTCCGGACAAGCCGACGCCCGTCTGCTGCCGTGTAAGTACCTGTAAGACAGCCGGAAATCCCATCAGCATCGTAGAGTGTGAATGCTTCGGAAAGCGGGAGGCTCGCAGTCGGGTTGCCGAAACGGCAATAGGAATAGCTGTCCCAGAGAATGCCGTAGCCTCCGGTGGAAACCACGAACGGAACCGAAACCTTGGTATTGTACTGGTAGAGTTCCTCGCTCTTTCCTTTATAGTTGAATTCCTCGCTCTGATGCTGCCCGAGACCATAAATAGCCTCATCCGGGGAAGGTGAATCGAAACGCTGGGTGACAGTGTATCCCGTGGTTCCGTCCACCTCAATAGGGCTGAATTCCCTGCCTCCGGACTTCTCCGAGAGCAATGTTTTCCCATCCGGACCAAGAAAACTCACCCTTCCGCCCCTTTTGTCCACCACTCCGGAAATCGCTGGGGTATAGACTTTTACAGTATCCCCACTTTCTTCTACATTGTAGCCTGTATATACGTCCTGCGGAATGACTGCCAATGAACAGTCCGCTTTGAAATGTCCGTCCGGAGTGGCTGTCACCCTGATTATCTTGTCCCCAATGACCTGGAGCCTTACCTTGGTGGCGCCGCCGGGTTGCGGTGCAGACAGTTTCACAGTAACGGATGAGCCGTCCCGCCTTACGTCCGAGCAGGATGTCACAATCAGAAGGCCTACCACCAGCATTGCCGGCAAAAGCCTGAATAATCTATTTGCTTTCATTTTTATCATTGTTAGGTTTAAGTATTAGTTGAAGGTGCCCATTGAATGCCGGAAGGCGGTAGATTGCGGCTTCAGCAGATGAAGTACCAGGGATAGAGAGGCTGATTCCATCCGCCTGGAAATTGCCGGTTTCAGCAGCAGGATGGTCGGGATGGCGGAAAGCCGGATCCCCATTGCCCCAGCCCAGCAACTGCCAGGATGGGTTGAGAGCCACATTGACAGTATCGCAGGCATCAGGGACAAAACGTCCTTTCGCATCATTGAGGTCAACATTGACCACGGTTATGTCCGCACAGCATTCCATTGAGGCATAAGCGGATATAGCTTCGCCTGTGGTCTCTATACGCTCCCGTGCCACCCGCACGCCATTCTTCCAGCCGATTGCCTCCACACGCCCTTCCTTATAGATAGCATCCCATTCCAGATGGCCGTACTTCGGGCAAGCCTTGCGTCCGAGGCTCCTGCCATTGACCTTCAGTTCCACCTCGTCACAGTTGGTATAAACCCAGACCGGCACCCTCTCCCCCTCGCGGCCTTTCAGATTCCAATGCGGAAGTATATGAAGTACAATATCTTCCGTCCATTGGGAACGGAGATACCAGGCCTCGTCCTTCGGGAAACCGCAATAGTCCAGGATGCCGAATTCCGAGCCGGTTGCCGGATAGACCAGAGGATTGGGTTCGCCGCGATAGTCAAAACCGGTCCAATAGAAGAGTCCGCCTAGCCAGGGCCTTTCGGCATAGAATTTCCAGCCCCGCTCAATGCAGTTGAGCAGGCTGTCCGGGCCGTGCGGCTTACGGTTCAGAGCCGCCATTCTCCCGCTTTCAATGTCATCGTAATACACTCCACGCGTACCGCAGCCAGTAGTCTCCTCCGTACCTACGGCACAACGTTCAGGATAGTCCAGGCGGTGCTGCTCGACGGGATTCTGCAGAATGTAGTTGTAGCCGGCCACATCGGCCCCAGTCAATGGAGCAGGGCCGCCACTGGAAGCGAAAGTCATCAGTCTTGTTGGGTCAATGCGGTGGCAGTACTCCCTCATTGAAGCGGAAATCCGGCTGCCGAAATCATTCCACTCAATACCCCATTCCTCGTTTCCTACGCTCCAGAGAATGATGGACGGATGGTTGCGGTCACGTCTTATCATCCTCTCCAGCAGGTCAATATGCATACTGTTGATGCCGCTGAGCCGGTTCTCCTCGATTACCAGGAAGCCGAGGGAATCACAGGCGTCCAGCATCTGGGGAGTCATAGGATTGTGGCTTGACCTGTAGGCATTGCAGCCGAACTTCTTCAGCTGCTTCAGGCGCCAGACCTGAAGTCCGTCAGGAATTACAGTGCCTACTCCGGAGTGATCCTGATGCATATTCACGCCCTTGAGTTTCAATGGTTTGCCATTGAGAATAAAGCCTTCATCCGGGTCAAAGCGCACCTGCCTGAGGCCGGTAACAGTTCGGTAGGTATCGACCACCCTGCCGTCCACGAGGACATCAGTCAGGACAGTGTAAAGATTCGGAGAGTCACAGTCCCAGAGAGTCGGAGAGTCAATTTCCAGTGTTGCGGCAAGATTGCAGGTGGACTTGGCCTGAAGTGTGGCTCCAAGATAGCCCTTCCCACCTTCCGGATATAACGCACAGATCTCCCCATCCGGGCCAATGACCTTGTGGGACAATGTAAATGACTGTGTATCAAGTCCGGTATTGCCCACCTCGGTCTCAATGGTCAGGACTGCCCGGGAAAAATCCTGCTCCGGGAAAGAACAGTGGACAAAAGTTCCGTCCGGGACTACTGCAATGTCAGCCGTCTTGTTCAGCCAGACGTGACGGTAGATGCCGGCCCCTTCATAGAACCAGCCCTCCTCCAATGAGGCATCAGCACGGACGCACAACAGATTCGGCTTGTCGAAGCGGACATACTCTGTAATGTCATAAACCTGTGAAGCATAGCCGCTTGGCTCGCCTCCGAGATAGAAACCATTGAACCAGATGCGCGAATCCCGGAAGATTCCGTCAAAGCGGAGATAGATATGCTTGCCCCTGTCCGCATCCGGGATTTCAATCCATCTGCGGTACCAGCCGACGCTCGTCGAAGGATACTTCCAGCCTACACATTTGTAGCCGTGGGAATGGCTGGCAGAGGCCTCGTAAGGAAGGTCGGTCACCCAGTCGTGAGGCAGGCTGATGTCCTGCCAGCCGCTGTCGTCAAACTTGTCGGAATACGGGCCGGCATTGTGAATCGATGCAGCCTTGGTGAGATAGTTGAAATACTCAGTCCCGCAGCCGAAATCCTTCTCCGGGGAGGCCGCGTCACCAAGGGAGAATTTCCAGCCATCATCAATCAGCACACATTCCCGAATGCTCTGTGAAGCGCCAGGGAATGAGTTAAGTAAAGCTATGATAATCAGCGAGTTTCTAACAATAGTCAAAAATTTCATTACAATGCGAGATTATGGTCGATCAGGTCATTCAGCCGTCTGACTGTCTCACCGGTACGGAGTCCGTCCGGCTTCGTGTTCATACAATAATCCACGAGACGGTCAACAGTGGATGTTGCCACGTGCATACGGGTATCGGAAGAGG
>JBJEBP010000120.1:0-12160 GCA_051870135.1 Candidatus Cryptobacteroides sp.
TGAACTTGACGCCCGCCTGGATCTGCAAGTCCTTGTTGCCGAGTACTCCGTAGCAGTCTCCGAAACTGTATCCGGCCATTGCGAACACTTTTACGGCATCCCTGTAGTGCTTCACCGGGCAGTATTCAACTCCTCCCGAGACTGTCCTGACATTGCTTCCCGGCATGACAAGCCAGTCCTCGTAACCCTTCTTGTTGCGGTCCCAGGTGAACTTGGCATGGGCTCTCAGCCCGTCGATTGGAGCTGCGGATATTTCGCTCATAATCGAGAAGTCCCCGATGAATCCGCTCTTCTTTCCGAGCCTGTCCATAAGGTCAATGTCCCATCTGAGCCAGTCCGTGATGTTGAACCTGTTGCCGAGGGCAATGTAGTACATCCAGGTGTCTTTGCTGTTCTGGAAGGCATTGGCCGACCACATTGACTCGTAGAATCCGTGGTTGCCGTACCACATCAGGTTTATGGCTATCTTGGAGTTGCCGATATTCCTTCCGTCGTCATCGGTAATGTAACCTCTCATAGGGGAGTTGCAGACCTGGAGAAGGAGATTGTCGCCCGGTGCAACATTGAAACTTCCGGACACTCCCATCTGGTAGCAGGCGATGTTGTTCCAGAATTCGGAGCAATAGTAAAGGTCAATAGGGGCCCTGTCGTATTCGTAGCCGCCGATGGCTACGACCTGTTTTCCTCCGGAGAGGGTAACCCAGTCGGTAATCTTCCAGTCGAGATGAATCCAGTCCGTGGCATCGAAGAAGGTACGGTCAGTCAGTTTGTTGAAACGCTGTCTGTAGCTGTAAGTCAGGCCTTTGCATATTTGCCCGTCCAGACGCATATTGAGGTAGCTGCCCCGGAAGCCTGAGGCGTCTGCATTGAAATCCATATTGGGCAATGCGGCCTCATAGCCGACCCTTGTCTCGAAGTAGAGGGATGATAGCTCGAATCCTTTGTCCTGGGCGCTCAGCCCTGATGACATCAAAACAGCCAATGTCGAAATGGCGATAGCTTTTCCGAATGTTGTGTTCATTACGGTGTTTTCGTTGGTTATTATTTGCTGTCACCTGCTTGTGACAGAGTTCGGTGCAAAGATATGTATAAATTTCCATTAAATATACATTTTGCCCAAAAATTTTGCAAATTGTTTTATAGCCCCTTGTGGAAACCAATAAAGGGCCGACAATTATTGTGTCAGCCCCTTTGTTGGAATGTCCCAATGTATCAGAACGGGAGATCATCTCCCGGCATGTCGTCCAATGAAGGTGCCGGAGCCTGCTGCCCGTAAGAAGGGGCGAAGCCTGCCGGGACGTCATTGTAGCCATTGCCGTAACCCTGATTGCCGTAGCCCTGGTTCTGCGCCGGCATTGAACCGTATCCCGGAGCCGCCTGGGCAGGAGCCGCGTAACCCTGTCCGGCACCAGCGTAACCCTGGGCAGGAGCCGCGTAGGCCTGGCCCGCCGGGCTGATTCTCCAGGCCCTGAGGTCGGTGTACCACTTCCCGTTGAACTCACGGCTGGATATATTGAAAGCCACCTTTATCTGGTCTCCGACATTGTATTTCTCCAAATCCTTGACCTTGTCAGCGCCCCATACGCTGAAGCAGGCCTTGGTAGGGAAGTTCCCCTCCTGATATTCTATCACGAATTCCTGCTTTGCCCAGTCTCCCTTTGCGGACCTGCCGCTCTGGACTGCGAGCTTCATTACCAATCTTCCTTCGATTTCCATATCTCTCATCTTTTCGGACCGAAACCGGTCCAATTATACAAAAAGGCAAGCGAAGAATGACCCCGTACCTGTGCCGGGACAATTTCGCCTGCCCTTATTTCTTAGCTTGTAAAACGCTATTATTCAGCCTCTTCCTCTTCTGCGACCTTGCCCACCTTTACGAGGTCAACGTCGAAGATGAGTGCGCTGTTAGGCTCGATTCCACGTGAACCGTTCTCGCCGTATGCGAGGTCAGCCGGGATGAAGAGCTTGATCTTGCCACCCTCGCCGATGAGCTGGAGACCTTCTGTCCAACCCTTGATGACGCGGTTGAGAAGCATCCTGGTGCCATCCTGGGCCTGGTTCTCATCGAAAGTTGTGCCGTCAATGAGGGTACCCTTGTACCTTACCCATACAGTGTCGGCAGCAGCTGGCTTGACATCGTTGCCAGCCTCGATGATGGTGTACTGGAGACCGCTCTCGGTAACCTGGACGCCCTCGTTCTTGAGGTTGGCTGCGAGGAATTCAGCTGACTTCTGGCCATTTACGGCTGAAGTGTAGTCACGCCTCTTTGCGAGGTATGCGTTGAATACATCGTTCATCAGCTCAGGGTTGATTTTGAACTGCTTTGCGAATGTGGAATCACGGAAGTCACCCTTGGCGTTGAGGAAGTCCTTGATACCCTTCTCAACGGCTGAGTAGTTGAGGTCGCCGAAGTTGTAACCTTTGATGAATGAACCGAAATTGATACCGATGAGGTAGCTGACAGAGTCAATCTCGCTCTTCTTTGGAAGGAATGCCTTTGGATCAACTGGCTTTACGGCCACTGCGGTGGAGTCTGCTCCATTTGCGCCGTCTTTTGCTCCTGTTGAAGAGCAGGAAGCGGATGCGATTACTACTGCAACTGCTGCAGCAATGAATTTGATGCTTTTCATTGTATTTTTGTTTTAATAATTTCCGACTTTGGCAATCATATTGCCCGGGTCGCTGATTTTTTGACCAAATCGGCTGCAAATATCGCAATTTTAATTGACATTACCCAATATTTTACACCTTCCTTCATACAATTTCTCGCTCCATTATTTGAAGTTTTGCGGAAAAATGCTACATTTGAGTAATAGAGCCACTTTATCTATGGACATTGACAATGTGACAATACACTCCAAGCTCAATGAGTTCTTCGGATTCAGCCATTTCAAGGGCAACCAGGAGGAGATTATTCTCAATCTTCTGCACGGCAACGACGCCTTCGTCATAATGCCGACAGGAGGCGGAAAATCATTGTGTTACCAGCTGCCGGCACTGCTTCTGCCGGGCACCGCCATCGTCGTTTCACCGCTGATTGCATTGATGAAGAATCAGGTTGATGCCATCCGGGGCTTTGTCTCGGGCAATGAGGGCATTGCGCATTTCCTGAATTCCTCCCTGAACAAGGCCCAGATTGCGGAGGTGAGGGAGGACCTGCTGTCCGGCGTGACCAAGCTTCTGTACGTTGCTCCGGAAAGCCTTACCAAGGAGGAGAACGTGGCTATTTTCCGGGATATCAAGATTTCGTTCTATGCCATTGACGAGGCGCATTGCATTTCAGACTGGGGTCACGACTTCAGGCCTGAATACAGGCGCATCAGGCCGATTATCGACGAAATCGGCAGGGCTCCGGTAATCGCGCTCACAGCCACGGCGACCCCGAAGGTCCAGAGTGACATTGTCAAGAATCTCGGTATTCAGGATGCGAAGGTGTTCAAGTCTTCGTTCAACAGGCCGAATCTCTATTATGAGGTAAGGGACAAGGTGGAACCGGAGAAAGACATAATCAAGTATATAAAGCAGAATCCCGGCAAGGCAGGCATCATATACTGTCTCAGCCGGAAGAAGGTGGAAGAACTGGCCAATATGCTGGTAATCAATGGTATAAAGGCAGTTCCTTATCACGCCGGGCTGGATGCCAAGGTCAGGGCCGAGAACCAGGACCGCTTCCTGATGGAGGATGTGGACGTGATTGTCGCGACCATAGCCTTCGGAATGGGCATTGACAAGCCGGATGTGCGTTATGTGATTCACTATGACATTCCGAGAAGTCTCGAGGGCTATTATCAGGAGACAGGACGCGCGGGCAGGGACGGCAAGGAGGGTGTCTGCATAACTTACTACAGTTACAAGGATATCTGCAAGTTGGAAAAATTCCTCCAGAGCAAGCCGGTGTCGGAGCAGGAAATCGGACGTCAGCTTCTTCTTGAGACGGTGGCATACGCCGAGTCGGGAGAATGCAGGAGGAAATTGCTGCTCGGCTATTTCGGGGAGGATTATCCCCAGGACAATTGCGGAGCCTGCGACAATTGCCTGAACCCGAGGCAGAAATTCGATGCGAGGAAGGAAATGAAACTTGCCATTGACCTCGTCGCATCCCTTCCTGAAAATTTCAGGATTGAGCATCTCGCCAATATTCTCGCCGGAATTACCACCGCGATGGTCAAGTCCTACAAACACGACAAGACCAAGTTTTTCGGGGCAGGCTCCGACCACAATGCCAAGTTCTGGGAAATGATTATCCATCAGGCGCTTATCCTTCATTTCCTGAAAAGGAACATTGAATCTTACGGCCTGGTTGCCGTCACTCCGGAAGGTCTTGCATATTCAGATGGGCCTTATCAGGTCATGCTAGCAGGTGACCGGAATTTCACGGAGGGAGGCGAGGATGATGACGATGCACCGGCAGCAGCCGCAAAAGGTGGTTCCGGCGGTGACCCTGCACTTCTGTCAATGTTGAAGGACCTCCGGAAGGACGTATCCCGCAAGCTCAAGCTCCAGCCTTGGGTCATCTTCAGCGATGTCTCCCTCGAGGATATGTCGATAATGTATCCTGTCACGGTGGATGAACTGAAGACCTGCCAGGGTGTGGGTGAGGGCAAGGCACGCAAATACGGCAAGCCTTTCATTGACCTGATTGCCAAGTATGTGGAGGAGAATGAGATAATCCGTCCGGATGATTTTCTGGTGAAGTCAATGCCGAACAAGTCTTCCGAGAAGATTTTCATCATCCAGAGCATTGACCGCAGGATGGATCTCGAGGATATTGCCTCGGCCAGGGGAATGGATACGGACGAACTTCTCACCGCTATTGAGAACATTGTCGATTCCGGTACCAGGCTCGATTTGAACTATTACATTGACCAGAATTTTGATCCTGAAGTGGTTGAGGAGATTTATGACTATTTCCGCAACGAGGCCGAAACCGATTCGCTCGAATCCGCCCTATCCGAACTCCAGGGTGATTATGAGGAACTGGAGATCAGACTGGTCAGGATCAAGTTTATCTCGGAGGTCGCCAACTGATATCTGTCATTTCGAGCGAAGTCGAGCAAAATTTGTCATTTCGAGCGAAGTCGAGAAATCTATGTGTTACTGATAGATCTCTCCACTCGCTCCGCTCGGTCGAGATGACAGAAAGGTGCTCCGCTCGGTCGATAAGTTAGCTAAGACCGTCGATATGCCCGTCCACGACGTCGATTCGCAATGCCTGGGGTGATTTCGGCAGACCAGGCATCCTGATGATGTCACCTGCGATGGCGACAATCATCTCCGCTCCGGCATTGATGACAATGTCCTTGATGTCGAAAGTGAATCCGTCCGGAGCACCGTATTTCTTCGGGTCCTGCGAGAATGAATACTGCGTCTTGGCTATGCAGACAGGGAAGGACGCATACTCTGTTCCCTCGATTTTTGCAAGCATCTTCCTTGCCTCCTGGCTGAATTCCACGCTTTCCGCACGGTATATTTCCCTGGCCACCTTGCCAATCTTGGTCTCGATGGAGTCACTGTCCTCATAAATGAACTTCAATGGGGCTGAAGGGTTCTTGTCAATGGTCTCGACCACGAGGTCCGCAAGTTCCACAGCGCCTTCGCCTCCCTTTGCGAATGCATCATTGAGGGCGAACGGGACACCGAGTTCAGCGCAATGATCCCTGACCATCTGTATTTCCTCATCCCTGTCATCGCCGAACTTGTTGAAACATACCAGCACGGTCTGGCCGTATTTCCGGAGGTTCTCGATATGCCTGTCAAGGTTGGAGAATCCCTTCCTTACTCCCTCCTCTGATGCCTCAGCAATGCTGTCTGCCGGTACTCCGCCGTGCATCTTGAGACCGCGGAGAGTCGCAACGAGTATGGTAAGGGAAGGGGAGAGCCCGCTCTTGCGGCATTTGATGTCGAGGAATTTCTCCGCTCCGAGGTCCGCACCGAAGCCAGCCTCAGTAATCACATAATCTCCGTAAGTCATGGCCATCTTCGTGGCAATGATGGAGTTGCAGCCGTGTGCAATGTTGGCGAACGGACCGCCGTGGATGAATGCCGGGGTACCTTCCGTAGTCTGGACGAGGTTCGGCTTTATCGCGTCGAGCAGCAGGGCTGTGATGGCTCCGGCAACTCCCATGTCCTTGACCCTGAACGGCTTGTTGTCCAATGTGTAGCCGAGGAGAATGTTCTCAACCCTTCTGCGGAGATCCTCCACGTCACGTGAAAGACAGAGAATAGCCATTATCTCCGAAGCCGGGGTGATGTCGAAGCCGGATTCCTGCGGAAGTCCGTTTGTATGTGGCCCGAGGCCTGTGACAATATGCCTCAATGACCTGTCATTCACGTCCATAACCCTCTTCCAGAGAATCTGCTTGAGCCCGAAGCCCTCCGCCTGATGCTGGTAGATATAGTTGTCAAGCAGGGCAGATATCATATTGTTCGCAGAGGTGATGGCGTGGAAGTCCCCGGTGAAATGGAGGTTGATTTTCTCCATCGGAAGCACCTGGGCATATCCTCCGCCTGCTGCGCCGCCCTTCATTCCGAAACAAGGTCCGAGGGATGGTTCACGCAGGGCTGCAACAGCCTTTCTCCCTGTCTTGGCAAGGCCTAGCGCCAGTCCTACTGACACTGTGGTCTTTCCGATGCCTGCCTTGGTCGGGGTGATTGCTGTCACCAGAATCAGCTTGCTTTTCTTGACCTTCTCCTCGTCAATGAGGTCGGACGGCACCTTGGCCATATATTTTCCATAGGGCTCGAGATCTTCTGACGGGATACCCATCTTGTTCGAGATTTCAGTGATAGGACGAAGCTCAATGCTCCTTGCGATTTCGATGTCTGATTTCATGTCGGTATTGTATTGTGGCTTTGGTCAAATGACTTGATTGCAAATTTACTAAAAATAGACTGATTATCCGCAATTTTTCGTCATTCCCGGCTTGACCTGGAATCTCCCGCCTCCTGTCGTGCGTTTCCTGTGACGATGGATGCCCGGTCGAGCCGGGCATGAGGTAACAACGAGCCGGGCATGACGAAACATAACCAGGAAAAAAACTCTACAATACCTCTACAAAGCCATCTTGCGACCTCTACTGCAAATTTGGCCAAAATATTAAAAATCAATGAAATAAATATTAAATTAAAACTACAATAAACTCTACAATCCAATATTGTCCCTCTATGCTAGACAAATTTTTTAGGTATATTTGTAAAAGACAAAACCACATCTCTATGTTCGGCAGAAAGACCACTGACAGACTAATCGAGAATATAGACAAATATTTCGATACCCTCGACCGCTCACTCCTCGTATATAAGGAAGGCGTCCGCAACTATCTTTATTCCAACAAGACGGAATTCGAGGACAATCTCCAGAGCATCTCAAGATTCGAGACAGAATCTTCCGCATTGAGAAGGCAGATTGAGAACGACCTCTATACCAGGACTTCGCTCGTCCGCTCCCGCGGTGACATAATGAGAATGCTGGACAAGACCAGGAACATCGTAGATATGCTCTATGACAGCATTTTCCAGTTCGAAATCGAGACTCCGTTCATCCCTTCCGAGATGAACCAGGATTTCATAAAGCTCACAGAGTTCGCAGTCCTTTCGCTCGAGGCCCTTGTCCCTGCCGCAAAGTCCTATTTCAGGGATCCGCAGACAGTCCCGGACAAGATAAGCCGTACCTATTATTATGAGAAAGAGGCCACAAGATATGCCCAGTCCATAAAAAGGACAGTATTCCACAAGATGGACGGGCTAAAGCTCAGCGAGAAGTTCCACCTCAGGTATTTCGCCCTCCACATAGAGAATCTATCCAAGGCGGCTGAGAATCTTGCCGACCAGCTCGCCGTGATGGCAATCAGAAGAACCTTGTAACAGAATAGAAGGAATGTTTTACGGCGCAATGCTCATAATTCTCGCACTGACAGTATCCTTCTGGTTCGTCCTGAAGGAATATCCTGCCACGTTCGGGATTATTGTGCCGACCTGTGTGCTGAGGCGCCGGATATTCAAGACCGTTGTCATTACATTCATATTGGTAGGCGCCGTTCTGGCCTCATTGTTCCCGACGAATGCGGCATCTGTTCCGGCATCGACCATAACCTGTTCAGTAGCAGCAGTTTCAGCCATCATTACCGTACTTGTCCTTGAACTCACGGGCATCCCGTCATCTGCTGCCGTAGCCATTCACGGGGCCTTCGCGGCAATATTGTGCAATACCGCAGAAAATTCATTTTCAGGAACTTATCTCCTGATTCTGCTTCTTGCCACAGTACTTGTGGCCGCCCTGTCCTGCATTATCTATCTCCTGATACGCGGGTTCATCCGCCGGAGCAGCATGCACATGCTGAAGCTCTCGGAATATATGAGATATGCCCTCATTATTACCGTAATAGTGCTTTCCGCCGGGATTGGCGCAAACTATGGAACCTTCCTCTCCGGTATTGCCGGCAATGTCATACCCGGAGGGCTCCCTGCGGTTGTGGCAACAGCAGCAATCCTGATAATACCTCTTCTTATTCTCTGGAGGCGGGCCGTGACCCTCTCCGACATTGTCGCGGAGAAATGCGAAGAGTGGAATACCAGGACAATACTTGCGATAATAGTCTCAATGTCAGTAATATACGTTCTCTCCGCCGCCTTCCGGGGGATTTCCTCATTCCCCATTCCTCCGGTACCTCTCGTATATGCCGGAATAGGAGGCGTGGAACTGGCTAGAAGGAGGCAACTCATTGGAAATGACCGCCTTGTAAAGTCAGTGGGCGGAGCCTTCCTGGCACCTGTCATTGCCTTCCTCATATCCTATGTCCTGCTTTCGATTACGGGCATCACCTCAGGCGGCTTCGAGGATTTCTCCGTCATTCTCCTCGCATTGGCCCTGGTAATAGTAATATTGTCCGCCAGGTATGTCAATGCCCAAGTCGAGAAGAAGAGGGAGATGGAGCGTATCCTCTTCGCCCAGCAGAATGAGATTTACGAGAACAACAGGGCCCTCAATGAACTGGAAGTCAAGACAGTGCTCAATGAAAACCGCCTCCTGCACGACACCCTGGAGCTCAAGCGGAAGGAGGCCATGAACATTGCCCTGAGCATCTGCGAGCAGAAGGAATATCTGGAAACATTGAAGGACATAGCCGACCGGATGCCGGCGGCGAAGACCGAGGCGGAGAGGGATGCCATAATAGGCGAACTCCAGGCCTCCATAAGGCAGCGGCTCTCATTCGAGCAGGAAATCGACTCCTTCTATTTTTATGCCCAGGCCGAGGCGGCCCACAAGGATTTCGCATTGAGGCTTGCAGAGAGGTTCCCTGATCTCACCGAGCAGGAAAAACGGCTTGTGACATTGCTCAGGCTTGGTTTTTCATCCAAATATATTTCATCCCTGATGAATGTTTCCCCGAAGTCGGTTGAAATCGGCCGATACAGGCTTCGCCGCAAACTCAAACTAGCGAAAGGCGACAATCTCGTCAACTTCCTGAAATCAATATAAATTATTAATAACCACTAATTATTCCTATTATGAAAAGATTACTCAGTGTAATGACATTGGCTCTCGCTGTATCCTTCGCAGCAAATGCGCAGGAAACGGAGAGCGTGGAAACAGATGTGAACCAGTATGGACAGGTAGTCCAGTCGGTGCCTGTTCAGGGAAATCTTCAGGACGGTATCCTGGTATTCCAGAACAAGAAGCAGAACTACAAGATGTGGTTCGACGTCCGAATCCAGGCTGATGCCGCAGCATATTTCGGCGCACCTGATTTCTGTGCAAAACAGATTGACGGAAAGGATAATACGAACCATATCGGAAACGGAATGAACATCCGCCGCGCACGTTTCGCAGTGAAGGCCCAGCTCGACAAGAACTGGTACGGTGAGATTGACACCGACTGGACCAGCGGTATCCCTGAGATCAAGGACGCCATCGTGGCATTCAACGGAGTCAAGGGTCTTGAGCTCAAGGCCGGAAACTTCAAGGAGAGCTTCTCAATCCAGAGAAACACCACCTCCCGCTACCTCATGTTCATGGAGCGCGCCATGGTGACCAGCCTCGCACCTTCACGTCACCTCGGTTTCAATGCCACATACGCACGAAACTGGCTGTGGGTTGCCGGCGGCGTATTCGGACCAGAGCTCAAGGGCTCCGAGGAGCAGACCGCAATGGAAGACGGCAACAAGGACTTCGGTTTCAATGAAGGCCTTTCCTACACCGGAAAACTCGTGTTCCGTCCGCTCTGGAAGTCCCCTAATTCCTCCCTCCACATCGGTGGCGCATTCTCCTACAGGAATCCAAAGCTTACCAGTACTGACGGCTACAACTGCATCCGTTACAGCACCAGGAACTCCACCAACATCAACCGCAAGAAATACATTGATACTGACGTGATCAAGGGCGTTGACCACGAGCTTGCGTGGACTGTAGAGCTCGCAGGTCACTGGAAACAACTCCGCTATGAGGCTGCTTACATTGCAAGAGGCGCCGTCCTCGACAAGGCCAAGAACAACCTTGACACCCAGTGGGCAGAGGGTTGGTACGCACAGGCCAGCTGGCTTCTCTTCGGCGGCAGCCAGAACTACGATTCAGACGGTGCAAAATACACCAGGACCACTTCAGAGCGCAAATGGGGCAACCTCGAGCTCGCATTCAGATATGAGTACTGCGACTTCAATACCGGCAAGCTCTTCTCCAAGAACGCTGACATCTACGGCGGTAGCGGCGAAGCCTGGACAGTCGGTCTCAACTACTATCCTTCCAAGAATGTGAAGATAGTCCTCAACTGGCAGTACAACAACAATGACCGTTTCGCAAACGGCAAGGGCAAGCTCTACACCGGATATGACCTCAATGGCAATCCTACCAAGGACCCGACCAAGGTCGTAGCAGCAAACGGCAAGGGCGGAGTTGACTACCAGATGCTCGCTCTCCGTCTCCAGGTGGCATTCTAATCCCGAATCTCAATGTTGAATTGTAAAATATTGAAAAACACTATGAAACATATATTCTTACCAATGGCGGCCATCGCCGCTCTCGCAGTGGTTTCCTGCGTCAAGGACGAGCGCGACCCTAATGCTCTCATTCCGGAGGAGAAGCCGGAGGCACCGGTTACATTGCTCATTAATGAGCTTGATCCTAACAACAAGAAACTCGAGTTCTTCAACAATGGAACCGAGGAAATCAGTCTAAAGGGCTGCTACATGATAAAGGACGGTACCGATAGGTGGGAATTTCCTGATGTGAAAGTTGCTCCGAAGGGTATTATCGTATATACAGCGAGTAGTACTGATCCTAAAGAGGGCCCTGAATTCGGCATGTCTCCGACCAAGGGCTTCAAGATGGAATTGTTTGACAAGAACGACAAGGCTCTTGACATTGTGGACAACTCCAAGGATAGTGAAAAATTCTTTGAGTTCGAAAAAGGAATAGATCCTGTACAGACTCTCGGAAGGAAGACCGACGGTGATCCGCAGTGGGTTGTTTTCTGTCCTGGCTCTATAGGTGAGTCCAATGCGAAAGGAACCTTCATCCATAATTGGGGTGAAGTGCCAAAAGTCGGGAAACTCGTTCTTAATGAACTGAATGGCAATGACAAATACATCGAATTCCTCAATATAGGCGATGCCGATGTTGACCTTGAGGGCTGGAATATGTACAAGGACGAATCTGAGACTCCGAACTGGACAGGTCAGAAGGGCATGAAAGTCGCTCCGGGTGAGTATTATGTGCTCCAGTCTGTTGACATCAATAACCCTTCAGGTGATGAAACATACGTTCCTGATTTTACAAAAGAGTTCGATTCCGGTCTTTCAGCCAAGAAAGGTATCAAGATTGAGCTTAAGAATGAGAAAGGAGAGCAGGTAGATATATTTGTACGCGGTGAAACAATTGGTGCTGGTCTCTCACAGGAGAAGACATTGTCTTATTCGAGAGTCCCTGACGGAACTGGTGAATTCGTGTATGCAGAACCGACAAGGGGCTCCAAGAACGGTGAGAAAGTGTCAGATATACCTCAAATTTAAGTAACATTTTAATAATCAATACAATTATGGCAGAACTTAAAATCGGCGAGATTTCAAAACCTCGCTTCGAATTCCGCTCATTCGGACAGTGTTTCTGTGAGGCCCACAAGAGAATGGCCCGCCTGTCCGTTCCTGTCCCTGAGAAAGTATGGGAGAG
>JBJEBP010000121.1:0-12114 GCA_051870135.1 Candidatus Cryptobacteroides sp.
TTCTGCCGGTGCGGGAAACTGTACCGCCGTCAGGGTATTCCAGAGTCAATGTCCAAGTCAATTCCCCTTTGTCGGTCAGGGTTATAACGCCTATAGGAATGCGGCTTTCCGTCAATTCCTCAATGCTTTCATCCACGAGAGTTATTCCCTCGCCATCCTTTATCAAGAGGCTGGCCTTGGCAGCTTCCGGAGCCTCCCATTTAAATACGAATTCCTTGGAGAGGTCTATAACCTTGATTCTGTACGGGCTCTTTGACGGCCGGATCATCTTCAGCATCCGCTGGTTTGCGGTCGTGTCAGTGGCTTCGCCAAGTACGGCATTTCTGTCGTATGCTATTGAGGTGGCAGGCTGAGGAACAAGTTCGGAGGTGCCGGTGCGTTCCTGTTCGTCCCTGGCACTTTCTGCCCGTGGCATCTCTGTTTCACGAGTTTCAGTCTCGCAAATTTCTTCTGTGGATATTTCCCGCTCCGTCTGGCCTGACGCAAAGCCCAGAGAATCATCCACATAGGCGAGACTGTCCCCAGTCTCCGGCAATCCCGGGCCCTTACCCGTGCGTCCGACTGTAAAAATGAGAGCGACGGCTGCGGCCATCGCGCAGAATCCGGCGGCAAACCCCGTCCATCTCAATGCTTTACGCCTGGGGGAGACTATCTGGTCCCTGGCAATTACCCCGGAAACAAACCTGCGTGCGTCCGCCGTCCGAACTGTCTCGAAAGGCTTGGTCCCGACCAATGATGAAGCGGCCTGCATCTGAAGCCATTCCCGGGAATCTCCGCCCTCTTGGCTCAATTCCCGGATGACCTCCTCAGTCTCTTCCGGACTGCATTTGCCGTCTATGAACTTTATCAACAATTCGTCTTGCATATAATACCTGTTTTAATGATACCCGCTCAGTCTCGACTTCAATTGCCGGATGAGTCTGTTCTTTACAGTATATACATAGTCCACCGAGAGCTCAAATCTATCCGCGACCGTCTTAAATTCTTCATCTTCCAGGAAAATCATTTTGGCAATCTCCCTGTCCCGGCTGTTCGGGATAGCTTCTATCGCAGCATCAATGTCCATTCGGATTCCGGCTTCATTGCTGCTGACCCAGTCTCCTGCGTATGCTTCCCAATGCGCGCTGGGAGTGACTACTCCTTTGGAATCCAATCGGTTATGCTTGTAGTTGTTGAAAAAGCGGAATGAGATTACAGATACCCAGGTGGCCAATGACGCCTTGTCCGGCTGGTATGTCCTGAGTCTGCGCCAGCCATCCTCGTAGAGATAGAGGAAGAACTCATCTACAAGTTCCCGAATGTTCGTGCCGCCGGGGAATAGTTTTATTATATGGTATTGGAATACAGGCAGATATTTCTCATAGAAAAAGAAGACAATGGCATCCGGATTGTTTCCGCACACCGATTGTACCAGTTCAGCATCTGAGAATTTCCTGAATGGTGAGCCCATAATGACGCAGGCAATGCCAGTTCTTCGGCAGCCCCCTGAGCCGAAAGGACACAAAAAAAGCGTGGGAGTCTTACTTTTGCTTATCCCACATCCAAGGCCTTCGCTGCCCATCAGGAAAGATAAGCAACGCAGCTAGCCCACGCCAAGGATGATATACAGTAAGACCCACGCCGAAGCGTGGTGACTGAAATGTCATCACAGTGGACGCCCGTTGCCGTTTCTTCTTCCTGAATCAAAATTGCGAAGTTTTGGATGTGGAAGAAAAACGTCAAGTAACGCCTTCTATTATTTATGCCCACTCAACCCGCCTCTGGGCTAACTGGGTGATACAAAGTTACAAAACGGATGTTATTTTGCAAAAAGATTTTATAGTTCTGCACACCTCATCAGTTTCATCCTGACCTTCTCAGGGAGCTTCGGGCGGGACTCCAGTTCGTTACGGAGAGCATCCCTGTCCAGGGCCTCAATGTATTTGATTGCATTGAAAGGGTCCTCGGTTATGAAACTTCCGCATTGGGAGAATGTCAGGAACGGCATCGGAAGCTGGAGACAGATGTCCACGTAGCGGGCGTAGGCCAGCTTTACCTCCGGGGTCAGGGCCATGAAGCGGTTGATGATGCCTTTTACACCGTAGAACTTCTCACGTGAAGCCACGGCTGTTTCGTCATACTTCACCTCAATGCTGACCTTTCTGGACGCTGCCGCCTCGGAGAGATAGATTTCCACAGCTAAATCCTTGCCTGAATAGCCCCAGACAGGCTTCCTGAGCCCATTTGCAGCCTGGACTGAGGCGAACCTGGTGTATTCCGCAGCCTGGCCGCCCACACGGACTGAAGCTGGAGCCGGGACGCTCTCAAGCCGGATTCTTATACGCCGGGACTTCGCCATCCCCTGGAAACGGCCCTTTCTCGGGCCAATGTCCATCCTCAGCCATCCCGGCCCGGACATCTTGCGGACCTCGGTCTCGGCCCATTCGTCCTGATAGGCCTGCGTAGCCCCGTCATCCTCGTACAGCCTGGTCACGAACTCTCCGTCACCAGGAGCCACCGTCAGCCAGATTTCATTGTCATTGACCTGAAGATTCTCAATGTCGGGCGAAGCCATAGGAATGACGGTGCCGGCACGGACGAACCAAGGATTCTCGTCAATGGTATATCTCAATGTCGCCGAACTGCCTCCCCGGTACATCTTGCCCGTGGACATATCGTACCAGTCAGAGCCGCCCGGAAACCACATCCCCCTGTCAGACAGCCCGGTTACCGGGTCAACAGGATGGCAGACAGTCGTGGCCAGAATGTCATCCCCGAAGAAGAACTCCTCCTTCATCCCGTAGGCCTCTTCGTTCTCCGGATAGTAATAATACATTGGCCTGCAAATAGATATGCCCGTATCCCAGGCCTGGCGGGCCGCCCTGTAGATATAAGGCGAGAGGGTATAGCGCAGCCTGATGGCGGACTTCATTGCCTCGAAATGGGACGGGAACATCCAGAAGCGCTTCTCCATTGTCGTGTTCTTGTTCGAGTGCGTCTTGAAAATCGGGGTGAAGACTGCGCTCTGGAGCCATCTGGTGTAGAGTTCCGGGTCAGTGGAGGTGGAACCCTTTTTCTGATAATGGCCCCCGATATCGTGCCCCCAATATCCGAAGCCTACATTGGAGGAAGTTGCCGTGAACCAGGGCAGATAGGCCAGGACCTCCCATTTTGCGTAAGTGTCCCCTGAGAAAGCCACCTGATACCTGTGGCTTCCCAGGCCTCCCCAGCGGTGGTAAATGATAGGCCGGCGGGCATATTTCCCCTCTGACAAGCCCTGGCGGGCCATATCGTTGAAGAACGTGTGGTTCAGCCAGAATGTGTTGCTCAGCCCCTCTGTGTAGCGGCTGGTCTGCCATTGCTGCCAGTCTAGCCACCAGAAATCCACGCCCTGACGCTCCAGCGGCCGGATAACCGTATTGAAATAGGAGTCGGCCCAGGCCATCTGGTCAATGCGGAAAGGCACGTGATGCGGAGTCCCGTCCTCATTGAGAAAATCCTTGGGCCCGTCATAGTCATCAGTCCGTGCAAGATAATCCTTGACGAAGTCCCTGTAGCAATCCTCGTATTCCCTGATTCCCGAAGCCGGATGGAGGTTCAGGGTAGTCTTCAGCCCGAGAGCGTGAAGGTCGGAGAGATGGTTGGCCGGATTCGGGAACAGGCCTTTGTGCCAGGTATAGCCCGTCCAACCCACACGCTGGCCGTCATTGTCCTTGCGGGCATCCTTCGCCGTCAGGCCGTAGGTGTCGTGCCAGTCCATATCCAGGACCATGACATCTATCGGAATGCCGAAGCCCCGCATCTGCTTTGCAAGGTCAACGAACTCAAAATCAGAGTATTGCCAATACCGGCTCCACCAATATCCGAATGCGTATTTCGGGGGCAGCGGAATCCTTCCGCCAATCTTTGTGAAGTCGCTGACGGCCGAGATGTAATCGTGTCCGTAAGCAAAGATGTAGAAGTCCTGCCGGCGACCTTCCGGCCTTGTGGCCACCCAAACCTTCCAGTCGCTCTCAACGGGTTCCAGGACGTGTCTTGTGCTCTCGTCGATAACGGCCCAGCCATCCCTGGATATGACTCCGTTCTCAAGAGCCTTTTCCTTGGTCGCATCGAAGCCGTCCAGCGTCCTCGTGGTGCCGAGCAGGTTGCCGCTGTCATCCGCCCCAGGGGCCCATAAAACCGTGCTGTCACGGTCCCCAAGCCTCATCCGGAATGCCACCGAGAGGTTCCCGGAAGAGAATTCCTCATCGCCCGAGTAGGTCAATGTCAATGCATCCGTCTTGAGGACAATCCTGTCCTGCTGCCGTTCCACAGTGAATTTAGGTACCTCCAAACGCCTGTTGACAATGCCGAGGGTAGCCCTGTCCTCAAACCTTCCGTCCTCCGCCCACTCCATCCTGACAAGCCTCGGGGTAAGCACCGTGAACCTGGCCCTGCCCTGTGTGACGGTTGCTTCAGGGTTTGCCAGCGGGTTGTCTTCAGCAGCGGCCGCCAAAGAGACGGCCGCAAGCATTATAGTCAATATTTTTTTCATCATTGTCATTTCTGGCTGACTCCGAGGAAATATGAAGCCCTCTGGCCGGTGGCCGAAGGAGTGAAGACTCCGCTCGTGTTGTAGAAAGGCTGAGTCCGGATAGTGTGCTTCTGCTCCTCAGGGAGACTTACATTGTAATATGCGTCGCAGGCATTGCCATAGGTCAACTGGAGAGCTTCGCTGACACCAAGGCTCTGGAGGAAGCGGGCGAACTCATTGAGGGTCATGCCTGGCTGGGAGAACCTCGTGTCGCCTTCCACGCTGACTATGAACATCTTGCCTCTTTCATTGAGACAGAGGGCGATACGGCTGCAGGACTTGGCATCTTCCGAGGTTGCCGGCCTTCCGTCCATTGCCCAAAGGGTCGAATAGTCCGCATCAGAGGAAGACGGGTAGAGTTCCCCGTTGTGAATCAGCAGGGAGTATCCGCTGGCAGCGAAGATAGGGTTCCAAGGCGTGAACTGCCGGCCGCTGACTGTACCGTCCTCGTCGGAGGCCATCAGCACTCCGCCTTCCACCTTGACATATTTGATTTCCATCTTCCCGTCAGCCGTCATTCCGATGGCAGGTGGACAAGGATAATTGCTGCCAGGAGCCTGTACCACAGCCCCGTCACGATAGATAAGTGCCTGGAGGGCAGGACTTTCCCAGCCTGACATTCCATTGATGATGAGTGGCCACTTGCCCTTGTTGGAATTTGCCACGGAAGTGAGCCTCTGGCTGCTCGGGATATTCGAGCCGACCCCTCCATTGCCCAGCACGGTCATGTTGAAAGAGCCTCCTACAAAAGTCTGGACAGCGGCCGTGCAGGTTCGGGAGTCTCCGGCAACTTCTGTCCGATACAGCTTGAAGAACGGATTGCCCTCGGAGGCTGTGGCGTATTCATCCGACACGTCGGTCCACCTCCCGTCCTTGGCGAAACTGTCCGTTGAGAAGCCGGACATCCTGTACTGCACCTCCGTGAGGCCGTTGTACACTGATATGAGGTTTGGTTTTGTGAGGTCGAATCTTTTCGGGACAAGGCCAAGGAGGAAGGCTCCATCGCCAGTTTCAATGCCTACTTCCACATCCTCGATGTCCACCCGGTTGAGGAACTGCAGGGTGATGCTTTTGTTGACATCGTCCACCTCCACCTCCGCAGGCTGGCCACCGTCCATTGCCACCACGGACTTGAACACAGGACGTGCCGGAGTCACTGCGGCAAGGACATATCTGATGTCCGTAACCCCGTTGTTCACAATGACTTCTATCGGATTGTTCTCCTCAAAGTTCAGTATGCACAATGTATTCGAAGGATAGACCAGGCTGGCTCCCCGGGCAATCTTGAAGGTGACATAGACCGACGACAGGTCCGCCATATTGTTGAACGGGAGGCGAAGCCCGTTGCCAAGTCTTTCGGCAGTCGTCGTGGTCTGGCCGTCCTCGGCAGTCACGGAGATTAGCGGCTCTGCCACTACGACAGGAGCCGGACTCTCATTCTCGCAGGAGATGGCAATAACAGCAGCCAGGATCAATATATGTAAATGTTTCATTGTCATGGATTTAGAAAGATACTACAGCCATTATCGGGAAATGGTCGGAGGCGCAGTGGCCCTCGGTAATGTCATCATTGATGCAGGTATAGCTCAATACCCTCACCCCTGCGGAAGCGAAGATGTAGTCCAGCCTGTAACCGCTGTCGGTGGTAGGGGAGAATGCGTGGTAGGTGTACACAGTACCTTTTGGCTCGGTCTCCGTGGCAGTCATCGCATCCTGCATTGAGCCGGACACCAATGTGGCGTACGCTTCGGTGTCGGGGTTGCAGTTGAAATCTCCGGTGAAGAAGACCGGCAATGCCGAACCGCCCTGTGCAGCTGCCCGTTCAAGCATCAATGCTGCCGAGTTGGTCCTTGCCTGGACTCCAGCATGGTCAAAATGCGCATTGAAATGCAGGAAGGTCTTGCCGGTCCTCTTCTCCCGGAACTTGCCCCAGGAGCAAATTCTGGTCAATGCCGCATCCCAGCCCTTGCTGCCGGCCACGTCAGGAGTCGGCGAGAGCCAGAAATCCCCGTGGTCCAGAAGCTCGTACTTGTCCACCTTGTAGAATATCGAGGAATGCTCGCCGCCCTCGTCCGAGCCGTTGTTCCTGCCGGCACCGAACCAGGCATAGCCGGACATTGCCCCTGAAAGCTCGTCCAGCATATATTTCAGGCCCTCCTCGGTACCGAAGATGTCGAAGTCGTAGTCGGTTATCCTCTTGACAATGCGCTCCTTCCTCAGGGCCCAGGTATTGTCGTCCCCGTCGCTGCTTGGCACACGGAGATTGAAGTTGGCAATCTTGAGCGTAATCTTCTCTGTCACATCCTCTCCCGGATCCTCGTAAGCCGGGTTGTCATCGCTGTGGTCGAGATAGTATTTGCCCTCTTCGCAGGCCGTGAATGCGGACAATGCCGCTATCACGCAAAATATTCTGATTATCTTGTTCATAACTTCTACCATCCTGGATTCTGGGTGAGATTCTCGTTCTTGTTGATATAGCTCTGCGGGATAGGCCAGAGATTATGTTTGGTGTCGTATGACCTGGTCATATAGGAAACCCTGCGGTAAAAACCGTCAATGTTGGTGGAGCCAACATTCATTCCGTAGATAGGGGTCTTGAAGAGGTCCACGCCGATTTTCCAGCGTCTGATGTCGTTGTATCTCGTAGGACCCTCGCAGGCCATCTCCACGCGGCGTTCCCGGCGGATGGCGTCCCTCATCGAGGCCTTGTCCACAGGAGCGGCCACCATCTTGCCCTCCGCAATGAGAGCTGCGTCATCCCCGTAGCCCGGTATCCCGGCCCTCTCCCTGATGAGATTCAGGTAATGCAGAATGGTCTCGCGGTTGGCATCGTAGCCTGCCTCGTTCAGGGCTTCCGCATAGCTGAGGTAGAACTCGGCCAGGCGCATCTGGATAGAAGGCTGGAATTCGAATATTCCGTTCTTCGGGTCTGTCTCGTTGCTCAGGAACTTCCGGACGAGAAGGCCGCATTGAGGTGAGTCGTGGCTTGGACCGCCGTCCAGACCGCCGGACCAGAACTGGGTCACCCTGCGGGCGTTAGGAATGTATTCACCATTGTACCAGAGAGTTGTGTAGAATCTTGGCTCCCTGTCAACATACATGTTGAATGTTCCCTTCGGGGTGATGAGACCAGGGGTTTCTCCGTCTGCAAGATCGTATGAGGTGTTGGGGTAATACGTGTCCGAGGTGCTGTAACCCGTCTCGGAATAGCCTGAGGCCTCATTAATGCGCGGATTGCCGGCTGCGTCATAGCCGTCCACTGCCACCTGCCCGTTCTTCATGAAGAAGCAGTCGGCAAGGTTGAGAGTGGCCCCGAAATAGCCGTAGCCTCCGACATAACCCCTCGGATTGCTGATATAGCTAATCCAGGTAGAGCCGATGTCTCCCCAGGAATAGGAATTGGTCTGCCAGACAATCTCAGGATTGTTCGTGTTGTTGAAGAACATGTTCTTGAGCGATGCGAAGGGGTCAATCTGGCCTGTCGCACTGTCGTATTCCTTGTAGAGGGAATAGACTCCGCTGTCGGCATAGTCAATGAAATCCTTGAGCGCAGCTGCGGCCTTGTCCCACTTGGATGCGTCGTAGGTTGTAGGGAAGATATGCGTTCCGTCCGGGTTGACCACGTCCGCGAAGTCAGGATTTCCGTTGAAAATCGGGCTGGCCATCCAGAGGTTGAGACGGGCGCGGAGGGCGAGGCAGATTCCCTTTGTCGGGCGGCCCTCGTCCTTGGACTCGTTGATGGCAGCCTCATTGGTACCGTATCTCACAGGGAAGAGCTCGGACAGTTCAAGGAACTCATTGTCAAGCCATTCCGCAATCTCCTCCAACGGAGTTCTCATCATCATCAGGTCCTCGACATCAGTGTCGCTCGGGATGAGCCTGGTGACGAGAGGGAAGGGGCCGTAAAGCTCCAGCATCGTCTCGTAATAGAATGCCACAAGGAAGCGGCACTCGTTCTTCATCTGGGTTACCTGTTCTTCCGTAAGACCCTGTTCGTCAATGGGATGAGCCTTCTCTATGAACATATAGCAGGAACGCACCTTCTTATATACCTGGTTCCAGACATTGGAGTTGGCCTGGAGGCCGAAGGAGGCGGACATACTGCCGTTGTTGTAGGCCACAATCCTGGCCCAGTTGGTGAATGCGCCCATCGAAGGCGATATCTGGGCGTCATCGGACAGGAAGACGTGTCCCCAGTCCCTGATATATGCTCCGAAGACGTGGGGCACGAAGTTGTAGCAGGCAGCCTGCCAGCCTTTCATCCTCGTGATGTCATTGAACACCATCTCGTCCGTGAGACGGTCATCAGGCTCCATATCAAGGAATTTGTTGCATCCCGTCGCAGTGAGCAGGGCGGCAGCGGCCGCAAATGTCAATATTGATTTTTTCATGGCAATCTTCATTAGAATGTGAACTCTACGCCGAGAGCGTACATTTTCATCAGAGGGTAGTCAAATCCGTCTTGCGAGCCGATTTCCGGATCCCACATATCGAAGGCGGCGAAGGTCAGGAGATTGGTTCCGCGGAAGAAGATTCTGGCATTGCGCATCTTGGCCTTCTGGATCCACCGTTTCGGGAAGGAATAGCCGGCCTCCAGGTTCTTGAGCCTGAGATATGCCGCATTGCGCAGCCACCAGCTCGAATACTGGTTGTTATTGTTGTTCGGGGAGGATGACAATCTCGGATAGAATACGTCCGAAGACGGGTATTCAGGTGTCCAGCGGTCGTCCGCATTGGCATAGATGTTACCCCTTGCGCCTCCTCCGGAACCCGGAATGAAGACCGTGCCGTGCAGCATGTTGGAGAAATTGGCCGCTCCCTGGAAGAAGAGGCTCAGGTCAATGCCTTTCCACGAGCCGCTCACACCGAATCCATAGACAATCTCCGGCACCTTCGGATGCCCGATGGCGGTGCGGTCGTATGTGTCAATGTGACCGTTCCCGTTGAGGTCCACGTACTTGATGTCGCCCGGCTTGACAGTTCCGAGGTCGGAAATCGGGAGGTCAGGACGGAGAATGCCGGCCTCAGGGTCAAGGAAGTCGGAGTCCCGGTAAAGCCTGTCGGCAATGTAGCCGTACCAGGTGTACATTGGCCTGCCGGTCTGGGCGAGGGTGCTGTTCTTGTATCCCGTGCTCTCGTCAATCTCCAGGACCACGTTGCGGG
Source organism: Candidatus Cryptobacteroides sp. (assembly GCA_051870135.1). Lineage (GTDB taxonomy): Bacteria > Bacteroidota > Bacteroidia > Bacteroidales > UBA932 > Cryptobacteroides. Next base: position 9,716 of record JBJEBP010000121.1, read on the forward strand.
CGAATGTGAAATTGCCCTTGGCCGAGATATGGAAGTCCGGGCTGATCTGCTTGTTGAGGTCGAGGGATATTTCGATTCCCTGGTTCCGGACACGTCCGAAGTTGGCGTAAGGCATGACGTTGAATCCGGCGGTCTCAGGGATGGTCTGGCGCTGCATGAAGATGTTCTTCCTCATTTCCCGGAAGATGTCCACCTGGATGTTGAGCATATTGAACCAGGACATCTCAAGTCCGATATTGGCTTTCTCAGAGGTTTCCCAGGTCAGGTCCTCGATACCGAAATCGCCTTCCTGATAGCCTGAGTATGAGACTCTTCCGTCATTGCCGAAGGTATATCCCGTGGTGGAGTCAATGGTGGCGAGATAACCGAAGCGGCGGCTCGAGCTGATATCGTCGTTGCCGACCATTCCCCAGGAAGCCCTGAGCTTGAGCATTGAAATGACATTCCTGGTGCCCTCCCACCATTTCTCATTGGATACAAGCCAGCCGGCTGCGAATGACGGGAAGAATCCGAAACGGTAGCCTCTCTTGAAGTTCTCGGAGCCGTTGTATCCGAAGTTGAACTCCGCGAAATACCTGTCGTTCCAGCTGTATGCCGCCCTTCCGGCAATGCCTGCGTCACGGTAAGGCAGGGCGAGCTCGGAATTGCTCGTGGCGCCGTTGTAATAGTCACGGAGGCTGCCCATGAAGAGGCCTTCCACTGTATGCTTGCCGAATTTCCGGTTATAGTTCAAGCGGAATTCGCCATATTCTGTACGGTTGCCGTTGGAGGTCTGGCTGAATGAAAGGAACTCGGCTCCGTGGCTGATTTCAGATGTTATAAGGTTACCCTCTTCATCCCTGCCGGTGGCAATGAAGTAAGGTGGGGTTCTTGTCCTGCCTGCATAGTTGTACGAATATGCGTCGAATGAGAACAATCCTTTGAGTTTCAATCCTTTGAGAGGCTCCCAAATCTTCCCGAAATCCTGGGTGAGACCTATAACGGACTGCAATGTGTAAGTATAAATGCGGGCATATCCCGTCTGTGTGGCCTCGACCCAAGGGTTGTAGCGGTTGGCCGCCTTAGGGAACTGGCCGTTGGAATATACTGAAGGATAAGCGTTTGGAGGGGTGTCGAGGGCGTGGGCGAAGAGGTCGTTGACGGTGATTCCGCCCCTGGTCCTGTCGGTGAGGTTTCCTCCGATGCTGACATCGAGGACGGTGGACGGAGTCAGGTTGATATCGACATTGCTCCTGACATTGTACCTGGTCATCCTCAGTTTCGAGTTGTATGAGGTCGCATCATCGGTAGGCATCATTCCGTTCTCGTGCATTGCGGCAATGATGAGGGAATACCTTACCCTGTCGCTGCCGCCGTTGATGTCTGCGCTGACGTGGAAGTTAGGGTTGTTCCTCGTGCAGATGAGGTCCAGCCAGTTCACGTCAGGGTAGAGGTCATTGTCAATGTGGGCTCTCGTTTTGTCAATCCTTTCCTGCGGATAGATCGGGTTCACTCCCGAAAGGATGGCTGCGTCGTTCAAAACTTCCATATACTTGGCCGCGTCCACGAATTCAGGCAGCTTGGTCGGGTTGGAAAGTCCGTAGTCAGCCTTGATGGATATCCTCGGCTTTCCAATCTGGCCTCTTTTGGTCTGGATGATGATGACACCGTTCGCACCCCTCACACCATAGACCGCCGTCGCCGTTGCATCCTTCAGGACTGAGAATGACTCGATTTCCTCGGCTGCGATATTGTTCAGGTCACGCTCCACTCCGTCCACGATGACGAGAGGATGGCTGTTCGTGCCGAATGTGCTGATACCCCTGATCCAGAAATCGGAGTTGTCGAAGCCCGGCTGGCCGCTTCTCTGTACGGCAATGACACCCGCAATCTGGCCGGCCAGCGAGTTGCTGAGCGATCTGGTCTGCTGGGCTGACACGAGGGTCTGCGGACGGACTGTCGAGATAGCACCGATGACGCTTTCCCTCTTCTGGGTGGCATAACCGACTACCACTACTTCGTCAAGGCTCTCTGTATCAGGAGACATCCGGATGATGAGATTGCGCTGCTGCCCCACTTTGATTGACTGGGAAGCATAGGATATGTAGCTGAATTTCAGGACGGAAGACTCGGAGGCTACATTGTAGATGGCGAAGTATCCGTCCAGGTCCGTGATGACCGTGTTGTTGGTCCCGTCCTCGACCACGGACACGCCTATGAGCGGCTCCCCGTTCTCGTCAAGCACTCTACCCTTGACAAGCAGGGTCGGCTTGCGGGTTGGTTCCGTGGCAGGCTTGGTTCCCGGGGAGAGGAGAATCTTGGTCCCGCTGATTCTCCAACTGATTCCGGTGTCGCCGAAAACGTCATCCAGGACCCGGGCCATATCGGTGGATGTGGTGGTGACATTCACCTTGCTGTTT
>JBJEBP010000122.1:0-2899 GCA_051870135.1 Candidatus Cryptobacteroides sp.
TGATTTTGTCTGACAATTTCCTATACTCGTTATCTGACAACTCGTTGCGCGAACTTCCCAGGATGTCGAGCATTACCTTCGGGTTACTGATGGAACGAATCATTCTTCCGTTGGACACACTAGGCACCTCACCCTGTTCGTAGCGCCGATATTGATTGATGCCTATGCCGAGGATGAGAGACATCTTCTGAGCGCTAATGCCATAGCGCTTGCGGATGGCCACTATTTCGTCTGTGTAGGGGATTCCATACTTCTCGCGATATTGGTTGGTCACCTGAATGAATCCTGCAGTATCGCTCGCATCATCTGTAAATTGCTCTCCGCTATCTTCGCACAGCCAGGACGTATGAATATACGGGAATTCCTCTCCACGAAACTTCCAAAGACGCGTTTCGTGAATGCGCTTCATTTCTTTACCTGTAAACGGACTCTTCATAGTTTATTCCTCCAATGTTTTAAAGGGATAAGACAACGGATGTTCAGCTATGTGAAATGATATGCAAATGGTCTGGCTGCCAGCGCATCCCAACATAATCTTTATGTATATCTCTCGGCCTTTTACGTCCTTGCCGAAGACCCACATCTCTCCTAATCGGTTCAACTCGTCAATCAAGGGACCTTGAATGTAGTCTTCAACAGTCAAACTCTCAATGACCACTTTTCTGTACATTGGGACTATTTCCAATTCCTCGAGAGTCTGTTGGTTCTTTCCCCGGTCGTCACGGTAGATGATTCCGAAGACCTTCATCTTGGAGTGGAATTGATTAAGAAAATGTTGGACTTCTTCTTTGCTTATCATAATTCACTTAATATGACACCAAAGGTAAGAAAGTCTTTTGGATTATGCAAGAAAACCAACTTTAAGGTTGCCTCTAAAATCAACTATTTGCTCCCAAAGCCTTCTAGATAGTCCGTGTAAAGTACCCCTTCAAGGTGGTCGCATTCGTGCTGGAAGATGACCGCAGTGAAGCCCTCAATGGTTTCACTGGTGTCGCGAAGGGTTTCCGGAGAAATATAGCTTATGTCTATCATCCTGTATCTCAGCACTTCTCCGTTCATATCAGGTACACTCAGGCAGCCTTCCCTTCCGGGACTCTTTTCGCCGTGCACGGCTGTGATGCGTATCTGAGGATAGACTTCGAAAGGTTCATTCTCCTTGTCGAAACGCTGCACTGCCACTATGCGCCGGGAAATGCCGACCTGCGGGCCGGCTATGCCGACGCCATCCTGCTCGGGGGAAGTCACCGTGGCTATCATCCTCTGTGCTAGTGTTTTATAGTACTCGCCGGCAAGCATTCCGGCATTCAGGTCTTTGACTTTCTTTCTCAGAAAGAGGGAGTCATCCTTGTCTGCTACGGTCAGTACGCGCATTACTCCCTCTGCCTGATTGCCAATGAGTTCCTTTTCCTCGGATGACCATTTGCCCGCTCTCTGATTTGCAGGACCTTCAGCGCAGGAGTACGACAGCAGCATCGCTGCCAGAATGCATATTGTGAAATGGATCAATGGTTTCATCTTGTTTCTGTTTTCTTTGCTTTGCCCGTCGGGCGCAACATAAATCATTGGTTATAACAGCGGCAAATATACAAATTAATTGCATCATTGTTCCGCTATGCAACAGTAATGCTTTGGGACTTTGCTTCTGCGCACCGAGTACTTTTATCTGAACTAAGTTTACTACAGATACACCCGATGAAACACGACCATACACGGAGAAGCCGTTCAGCCTGACAGGACCTACAAGGTGGCGACCATCAATTATCTCGTAGATGCGACCAACTATCTGAGTGCCCTGAGGAATTATAGCTCCAGAAGGGAAAGTGGTGTGTATATCTACGAATTGATGTCGGACTATGTGAAGTCTCTCGGAGAGCAGGGGCTTCAGCTCAGCTCACGGCTCGACGGCCGGGTAACTGTTTTAAAATAAGGCACTCGCACCTTCCACGGACGATGCCTAGATTCACATACGCAAATTGAAATAGAGGTGTCTTGGCAAACGTGGATGTGGATTTCTTCCGTAGTTTCATGGGCTTTTTGTGCCATGCGAAAGAGGGGCTGCTGAACAAAGCCGTGCGTGACGGCATTTTGTCAGCAAGTTGTCTGGACATACGAGCATCAACAGCACACAAGTCTATACCTATGTAGTTATGTGATATGTCAACACTAAAATGATATGGGCAAGATGATTCTTGTAAAACTGTTTTTTCGATAAAGTTTGACGATTTCAGGAAAAGGCATTATATTTGTGTACCGATTTTGGTACACAATATAAATTATAAAAGTTATGGCAGTCATTCAGATTACGTCAAGAGAATTTCGGGAGAAGCAGGCATCAATGTTTGCACTAGCCGACAATGGGGAGCAGGTGGTAATCAGGCGCAGGGGAAAGGTCTCCTATATGCTGACCCCCGTTTACGAAGAGGATTTTGTCCTTTCCTCGGAGCTTGAAGAGAGGCTCGAAGAGGGTCGCAGGCAATACAGGGAGGGCAATGTCACGGCTTGCACTACAAAGGAGGAACTTAATAAACTCTTGGAAACGCTATGAGCTTGTATAAGATTGAATTTACCCAAATAGCGATAAAGACTGTATCGAAATACAAGAAATCCAATCCCGTGCAATACAAGAAGCTCGTCAAGCTGCTTAATGAGTTGATGGAGCATCCGAGGACAGGGACGGGACACCCTGAACCACTTAAATCAGGCGATTCGATAACATATTCAAGAAGAATATCAAAAAACGATCGCCTGATTTATGACATATATGAGGAGAAAGTTACTGTGTTGGTCTTGACCGTAGAGGGGCATTACGACGACAAATGACCTCCCGTACCATTCCCAATCAACCCTCCTGACTTTGGCGGTCAAATAATACCAGATTCTGTTATCGTTTGATAATCAA
>JBJEBP010000123.1:0-12093 GCA_051870135.1 Candidatus Cryptobacteroides sp.
CTTCCGTCCAAACTTTACAATGCCACTGCAAGATGGATTACAGGCATACACCTGCACGACATGAACTGCGGGCTGAAGGCTTACCGCAACGAGGTCGTGAAGAATGTCGAGGTTTACGGCGAGATGCACCGTTACATCCCTTATCTGGCCAAGAATGCAGGATTCACCCGGATTACCGAGAAGCCTGTACACCACCAGAAGCGCAAATACGGCAAGAGCAAGTTCGGCATTGAGCGTTTCGTGAACGGCTTCCTGGATTTGCTCTCCCTGTGGTTCCTCAGCACTTTCGGCAAGAAGCCGATGCATTTCTTCGGATTCACGGGCATCCTGATGTTCCTCACAGGCTTTGTCATTGCCGTATGCCTGATTGCATCCAAGCTCATACACCAGGCCGGCGGCATGCATTTCCGTCCGGTTACGGACCAGCCGCTCTTCTACATTGCATTGCTGGCAGTATTGCTCGGAGCAATGCTGTTCCTGACCGGATTCATCTGCGAAATGATTTCCAGAAACGCTTCTGACAGAAACAGATACAATATCAGGGAAGAGTTTTGAGGCTCTTCCCTGACACTGGATTTCTCCACTCGCTCCGCTCGGTCGAAATGACAAGCACAAATGTCATTCCGAGCGAAGTCCCAAGGACGAAGTCGAGGAATCTATCACTTACTTAATTCCGTACTTCCTGAGAATCTTGAGCACCGGCTTCTCGATGGAGCGGGCCCAGATGGTATATCCGTGGTCGCCCGGATGGGTTCCGTCCACTGAAGACTCGTGAAGTTCATCTGTAGCATTGGCCCGGATATAATATACATTGTCATATTTCTTTACGGCGATAGCCATAAGCGAGTCTGACATAGCCTGCTTTTCCGCCTCGAATTTCTCCGTGGACAGGTCGAAATTCCTTTTCTCCCTGTAAATGGTTCGCTGGAAAATCAGCGGAATATCGGGATGCGCCTTCTGGATCCTCTCGATGAACGGGAAAAGTCTCTCCTCGATAAGTTCGGCGGAAGGATTTGAGAATGAGTCAAATATCAATGCATCCACATCCGCGGCGCAGAGTACGTCAGCGAAATAAGGCTGGAGTTTGGAGTTGCCGCTGCATCCGAGACTGAGGAGCTGGATACCGGTATGCCTTGTAAATTGCGCCGGATAGCTCATACCTGCCCTGCTGGTGCTGATCCCGTGTGTAAAACTCGAGCCGAAGATTCCTACCCTATGCCGGAACGGGGACTCGATGGCGGAAATCTCCGCATTCTTGTCCACGCCGATTTTCACTGACAGGAGTTCATTGTAAATCGGGAGGTACAGGAGACATTCCTTCTCCGTATTGTCCATATTCTTGATAAGGACGAGATTGTCATTGGACTTCTCCGGCTTCGTTGCACCGGCGGCTGCCCATAGCCATTCCCCGTCCTTCTTGATGTAGAGGTCATAGCCCCTGTAGGAAATCGGCATTGTATTGACAGCGTTGTATGCAGGGCCGTATTCAGTCTTTACTGTAATGGCCGTGGAATTGGTCTTGAAGACCACGGCAAGGCCGGAAGCGCAACGCACCTGGTTGTTCTCGGATGCAGTGAATCCTTTGAATTTCACAGTGTCAACCCTGTGGTAAGGATTCGGAGTGTCGGGATGAATCTTTCCAATGATGTTCAGGTCGGAAGCTTCAATGAACTTGAACCCGGCCGTCTGGGCTCCTGCGAATAAAGAGCAGGAAAGCGCCAGCAGTAGTGTCAATGTTATCTTTTTCATTTTCAGTTAGTTATTAGTTCCTTTATTATTTTCCGGCAGCCTCGCGCTCCCTGTTCCTCTTGTTCAATGCCTGGATGTAAGCCCTGGCATTGCGGAGATGCTCCTGGTAGGTGGCGGCGAAGTTATGCGAGCCGTTGAACTCCGGACTTGCGCAGAAGAAGAGATAATTCCCGCCCTGCGGGTTCAGGACGGCATTCATCGCATCCCTTCCCGGAGCATAAATCGGGGCGGGAGGAAGACCGGCGTGCTTATACGTATTATAAGGAGAATCAATGGTGAGATGCTTCTTGTATATCCGGTTCAATGTGTAGTCGTAGCAGAATGCAATGGTAGGGTCTGCCTGCAGTTTCATCCCCTTGTGGAGACGGTTCAGATATACGCCTGCAATCTTCGGATACTCAGGGACATAGTTGGACTCTCCCCTGACAATGGATGCCAGGATTGCGACTTCCGACGGGGTCAGTCCCTGTACCTTGGCCTTGGCCTTGTTCTCCTCTGTCCAGAATGCGTCCAACGCGGCCTTGTTCTTGTCCAGTATGGTCTGCATCGAATCAGTCCAATAAACCTCGTAAGTGTCAGGTATAATGAGGCCGAACACGTTCTCGGGCGTGAAACCATAGCCTGCCAGCAATGCGGAATCCTTCAGGGCGGCCATCACATCGGCCGAGTCAAGCAGCATCTGGCGGCTTATCTTCCTGGCCAGGTCTCCGCGCTTGCGGATTGCCCCGGAAATGACAAGATTTACAGGTGCCTGCCAGCCTCCTTTCAGCATTCTCGCCACGTATGTGCTTGTATTTGAGGCAGATATAACATAATGTCCCGGCTTGATACCTGAAGCTTCAGGAGAAAGTGGAAGCAGTCCCTCCTCCCTGAACGCCCGTTCCAGGCTCCTCGGCCTTATGACAATGCCGCTGTCAACAAGTTCCTCCACAACGTCGAGAGCGTTCATCTTGGGATAGACATAAATCTCCATCCCCCCGCTGAAATTCGGCAGTTTCCTGTCCACATATTTCCTACCGACAATGAAGCCGGCAGCTGCGGCAATGGCCAAAATGACGGCAACGGCCGCAATGATGCTGTTCCTTACTGATACTTTCATACCTTAAGTCTATCTTAATTTGAACACGTCCCCGGGCTGGGAAACATAGCCGGCCCCGCGACTGTTCATCTTGCACAAATCCTTGAGTTTCAATCCAAAACGTTGCGAGAGTTCCCTCATTGTCTCACCTCCTTCATCGGAAATGTACTTGTCCATACCCTTTGCAGCCTTGCTCTTCTTGGCCTGGATATAGACCACTTCGCCCGTCATGAGGGCACGGTTGGAGGCAGCATCATTGAAACGGAGAATCTCCTTCGGGAAGAGATCGTATTTGTCGGCAATGGAATAGAAGGTTTCGCCCTCATTGGCATATATGAATTTCACCCCGTTCAATGAATAAATCTTCCGGGAAAGTGAGAATGAGAACTTCTCCCCGAGTTCCGCCTGTGTCAGGCGCTTCGGCTCCTCGATGGAATGCGGAGACTCCGGGATTGTCGCCACCTCTGTCTGCACCGGACCTGACTTCTTCCTTTTCTTCCCCGTTTTCTTGTCCGCTTTCCTGTCTGCTTTGTTGTCCTTGGCTTCCGAAGAATCGGAAGTCATTGTATCATAGTCATATAGATGATAGTCCTCAATGATTTTTATAAGCTTCGATGGATAAGATGGATCGGTCGCATATCCTGCCCTCTTCAAGCCGTAAGCCCAGGACTTGTAATCGGTGACATCGTAGTCGAACAGGAATTTGTACCTGTCCCTGTACCTGAGGAAATCCGAATGGTCCCTGAAACTCTCCTCCGCCGAGGCATAAACCCTGAAGCACTCCCCCTTGGCGTCATCGTCATGGTACATCTTCTTCCCCGTCCAGTCGTGACACTTGATTCCGAAATGGTTGTTGCCCTTGACTACCAGTTCCGACAGCCCGTAACGTGATTCCAGCAGGCCCTGTGCCAGGGTAATGCTGGCCGGCACGCCGCTCCTGTACATTTCCCTCACGGCCGTGGCCGAGTATTTCCGGATATAATCCTCCTGCGGGGTGACAGCAGTAAACGCTGACACCACAAGGGCTGAAATCATCAGCATTGATAATGAAAACTTGCGCATATCTTCAAATATACGACTAAATACTGAAAATATGCGCAAGATTTCAAAGAAGTTACTTTATCATCACTTTGCGGATGAGGTAGTTCACAGTGTCCGCAAAATAGAGAGTATTGTCATCATACACCAGAATCTCGTACGGCTGGTTCATCTTCACCTTCAGGCCGGAGCCGTCGGCATAACCTGACTGTGAGCCGATTATCGTCTCGACTGTGCCGGTGGAATAATCCAGTCCGGGACCAGGAGTAAACCGTCTGATGCAGTTGTAGCTGTTGTCCGAGATATACATCACGCCATTGCTGTCGAAATCGAAGCCGAAACAGGTCTTGATACCGACGGTCAGCGGCTTGCCGGGCTCTCCGTCAGACTTCTCCTCAGGCTTCACTCCGGTACCGAGGAAATCGGTGACAGTTCCGTCCGGTGATATGGATACGAACTTGTAGCCGCTGTTGAGTGTCACAATGAGGTTCCCGTCCGGGGCGAATTTGCAGTAGTTCGGGCCGAAATCAAGTGTTGCGAATGTGGTCTTGACATTGTCCTTGTCAAACTTGTAGATAGCCTTGTTGTCCCTTGCGGAAACATAGACATTGCCTTCCGCATCGAAGCAGCAGTTCATCGGGCTCTTCATACCCGAGGCCACCGTAGTGACAGAATAGTCGGAGACACTCATCCTGCGGAGCATTCCCTTAGGCTTGTCGACGAAATAATAATACTGTCCGTCCGGAGAGAAACACCCCTGCCATATCGCCGAGCTTCCAAGCTCGACATCAGCCAATGTAGTGACGGTATAGTCCTTTGCAATACGGCGGATCTTGTTGTATCCCCTGCAGGTGAACCAGATACTTCCGTCGGGAGCCTTGTTCAGGCCTGTAGGGAGTTTGGTTATCGCGGCGGTTCCGATTCCGTCCACCATGTCGTAGGCTCCTTTCTGGCCCACTATCGTTGTCACAAGATATTGATGGTCAGGAACTTTAAGATAAGTAAAAGTCAGTCCCTCGACAGTACCGGCAGGTGAGGTCACCGTCAATGTGTAATCGCCCGGCTCGGCCTCGGGAAGGATTATCTGCATTTCATCCCTCCCGCAGTCAAGTATCCTGGCCTCCTCTCCGGCAATCACAACCTTGTTCTGCGAAGCAACCGGAGAGAAATTCCGTCCCAGTATCTTTACGATTTCGCCGGGATATCCGTTTGAAGGATTGACAGACACCAGTTTCAACTCCGTCACTTTCGCCACGTACTCATCCTCCGAGCAGGAGCAGAGCAATGCAATCGGGATGGCAATGGCGGCCATTGCCGTCTTAATGATATTCTTTTTCATTATCATCAGTCTTTAATGGTTATCTCCCTTACAAGGAAGTTCATAAGGTCAGTCACATAGAGCTTGTCTCCCGAAGGTGAGACGCAGATGTCGTACGGAGTATTGAACTTGACAGCCGTACCCGTGCCGTCCACCTTTCCGGCAGAACCGGCCGAACCTGCAATAGTCCTTACCGAAGCATTCTCATATCCATTGCTGCCAGGCTTCAGCATCCGGACTGTGTGATATGATCCGTCCACGAAGTAAATCTCGCCGCCATTGCCTACCGCAAGGCCCCAGACATCTCCCATCTGTGCGGTCAACGGCTCTCCGGCATTGCCGTCAGAAGATCCCTTGACACCGCTTCCGGCTATTATTGAAGCCTCCCCGGCAGGCGTCACCTTGAAGAAATGCCTTGATGCTGTGGCTATTATCATATTGCCCTCGGCATCGAAATCCATACAGAGAGGATTCTCGTCAAGCGCCACGAAGACGGTCGATGAAGCATAATCCCCCTTCGCATATTTGAGGATGGACTTGACACCTCTGTCAAGCACATACATATCGCCATCCTTGTCGAAAGCCACGTCGAGAGGATCCGAGAGGCCCATCGAGATGACTGCGGTACCGGTCTTGGTCGAAAAGTCGTACTTCACGAGCTTCTTGTTGGCCTTGCTGACAATGAAGAGATTGCCTGAAGCATCAGCCCTGAGGCGCCAAGGATTGTTGAGGAGATTGGTGACACCGGTCACAGGATAGACTGTCTCCGTCACGTATGTGGAAACATCCATAACCTTGACTGCGTGGTTGCCCCTGTCTCCGATGACCATTCTTCCGTCAGGCAGGAAGCAGAGTCCGTGAGGTGTCCTGTACTTGGTCTCGGAAGGGCCGCCGTCCACAAAGACATTGGCATCACTTCTTCCGGCGGAACCTGAGATGGTCTTGACCTCGTATGTATAGATTTTCTCAAGATAGGTAAATTCAGGGCCCTCAGCGGTGTTGTCACCCACTGTAATCATTACCGGATAGCTTCCGAGAGGGTTGTCCGGGACAACGACGGTGAGCTCGGTAAGGGATGCGGAGAGGACCTCTGCATTGACCCCGTTGATCGTGACGATATTCCCGGAAGGCACCTCACTGAAAAGATTGCCGACAAGCTTGATCTCGGAACCTGCCACAGCTGCGGAAGGTTCGATTGAGAGAATCTCCAGAACAGGCTTCTTCAAATACGTGAATACCGGGCCTTCAGCTATCTCATCGCCGACCTTTACAATGACAGGATACTGGCCCTGGGGATTGTCAGGAAGCACAATGACCATCCTCGTAGGAATAGCCTCCACCACCTCTGCCCTGATCCCATTCACAGTGACGGTATTGTTTTCCGCCACGTGGGAGAAGCAGGTCCCGGTCACCGTTACAAGGTCTCCCTCGATGCCGCTCGACGGGCTGTAGGAATACACTGCAAGTTTCTCCGCCTCAGGAGCTTCAGCATATCTGAAACTCAGGCCCTCCACTTCCTTGCCTCTTGCCGTGACCTTCAGGGAATATGTCCCGAGTTCATTTTCCGGCATCACCACATTGATCCGGTCAATGGAGGACGAGAGCACGTATGCATCCCGGCCGTTCACCGACACGGTCACTTCCTCAGCTTTGTCCGGGAACCAGTAACCGGAAATGACGGCCTCGGTCCCGGTATTTCCAGCCTTCGGAATCACCGAAAGCAGCACAGGATCATTGTCAACAGGTCCGGTCTGACCGGACTCGGAGCAGGCACCGGCCAATGCAAGCCCCATCACTGCCATCAACAAGTATATCTTTCTCATAACACGACTCATTTATGGTTCATTGACACAAACTGTCCAGGTATTGACCACAGGCCTTTCCGCCCCGTCAGTAGGACGGTTGCGTATCTGGAATACGTCTGCGGCAGGGTGGCGCACAACCAGTTCCGTCGATCCTCCTCCGTCGAAGTTCACGGCCCAGCGGCAGCCGAGGGCGGCCATTATATGTCCCATCTCCTCGTAGTCCAGGCCAAGCGACCAGAGCTGGCTGCGTCCGTCGCAGACAAAGAAATACATAATTCCGTCATCAGTATAGCCAATGCAGGTGCGCGGGTCCCTGCCCGGATAGTTGGTCTGGTCAGGGACCACTCCGTCCCGGAGCACGATTACGCCGCTTCCGGTGCATTCCTTCAGCTCCTTCATCATTGGCCTGTATTCCACTGAATCCCTGATGATCGGATTCCCTTCCCAGTCAATTGCCATAAAGCTCAATGCCTGCTGATACAGTTTTTCAGAGTATATGAACGTATCCTTCAGAATGTTGCCGTTCCTGTGAATCGGGCCCCGGATATCCCCGTTGGACACATCCCAGAAGTCCGCATTGACCATCGCCACCACCCTCTTGCCTGGGGCATCCATCCAGGAAGCCATCTCGGTAAGGGCCTGGCGCTGGAAACCTGTGGTCACATCCACGTCATAAGGCATTCCGACCTTGACAGTCACGCCCGGATCGTTCAGGTCAATCCTGATGAAAAACATATGCTCCACCTTGCCGTTGACAAGCTGCACGTGGACATCAGTCTCAGACACTCCTTTGGCAAGGAGGAATACAGAATCAGCATAGGTATGGGCTATTACAGGGCAGTTGTCCTGCAGCATTGCACCGACTTCCGTGCGTGCCCGGTACACCGTATCGGGGGTCGTCATCACAAGTTTCTCCGTGCAGGAGGAAAGCATTGTCACGGCGACTATTGTATATATATTCAACATATTCTTCATATCAATGTCATTTTATTCATTTTCAGGAGTTCCCTCCGAAGCCTTCCAGAGAGGATTCTGCTCCAGGAGCTGATTGAGTCCGAGATCCCTGGCAGGAATCGGAAACCTTGTGTACTTCTCATCAAGCGGCATAGTGTCGCCGAGCCTTCCGGTGCGGACAAGGTCGAACCATCGGAAGCCCTCTCCGAAAAGTTCAAGATGCCTCTCATCGAGCACGGCAGTTTCAAAGTCCGTGTCGTTGGCAGGCGATACGGAAGGCAGGCCCCTGAAGGCTCTCAACTCGTTAAGTCTCTGAAGTCCGCCCTTTTCAAGACCGTTTCCTTCCGCGCTTATGAGATACATCTCCCCAAGACGGGTTATGCAGAGCGGGTCGGTTCCGGCCTCCCCTGAACTGTATTTGTTGACCACGTCATTGGTTCCTTGGGAATCAACGGAATAGGCTGTCCTGAGATCATTGGGCACAAACATATTCATTGCTTCCTGGGTAGGGGCATAGGTGTATGAGCCGCCGACGGAAGACTCCCTGGAATAATACAAGGATGCGCTGAGATTGACAGAGGATTCCTCGACCAGATTGGCGAATGTGAATATCTCTTCCCTGTTCGGCTTTCCGCGGAATATCTTGTCAAAGCCATCCAGGGCGAAATTAGGGCCGGTAATGAGCTCCTCCGCAAGCGCGGCGGCCTCAGTCTTCCTGCCCATGGCCAGGTATGTCCTTGCAAGCAAAGCCTTGGCTGCGTCTTTGGAAACGTAGTTCTTGGAAGTGAAATCCGGGGCGGTACTTGCAGCCTGCTCAAACTCCGAGGCAGTGAATGCCCACACGTCAGCTTCCGGGCTGCAGCCCACATCCTTGCTCTCGGGCTTGGTGATGAGAGGGGCGGCTCCCCATCTCGATGCAATGTTGTAGTAGAGCAGGCCTCTGAAGAAATGGGCGGTGCCCAGCATCTCCGTCGTGGAGTTTGTCCGCTCCATAGCCTCTACGGACCGGATGAAGTTGTTCACCTGGTACAATGCCGTATAATATCCGTTCCACTGGCCGCTGATGAAACCGCCCGCCTCGGTCACGAGGTCCTGGACCAGGAGATAAGGAATCTTGTTTCCGGATGCGCCGCCTCTTATGAGGTCTCCGCCGATGATGTCAAAAGCCGCATACCCGTTCACGGTAGGCTTGTTCTGAACAATGTAATACAGCCCGGTCAGCAGGAGCCTGGCATCCGCATCAGTGAGATTGTCACTGGACACTGCATTGTGGGGATACTGGTCAAGAAGGCTGTCACAGGCAGGTGCGGCCGCCAGGGTCATCCCGAGCAACAATGCTGATATATATCTTGATGTCTTCATAATGCGTCAGAATTTGAGGTTGAGTCCGAGAGAGAATGTCCTCGGCTGTGAAGGATAAAGGAAGTCATAGCCCATATTCATTGCATTCAGGCTGACATTGACTTCCGGGTCCAGAAGAGGATAAGGAGTCACAATGAAGAGGTTGTCCACCTGGAAGAAGAAACGCAGCTTGTCGATGCCTGCCTTCGATGTAATCCTGGAAGGCAGGGTGTAGCCCAAAGAGAGGTTGCGGCATCTCAGGTAGGATGCATCGTGGAGGAACCTCGTATTGGCAAACTTGGTGGAATTCCAGGTATAGCCGTAAATCGCTCTCGGAGTGGTGTTGGTGGTTCCCGGACCTGTCCATCTCTTCAAGGCCTCCGACTTGAGAGGTGTCCAGACACCGTTTCCGAGACGGTATCCGCCGGTCCAGAGTTCATAAAGGCTGTTTCCATAGGAGAATGTGAAGAAGATGCTCAGGTCGAAACCCTTGTAGGAGAAGGTGTTGTTGAAGCCTCCCGAGAATTTCGGATTGGCCGAGCCCACGAACTGCCTGTCATTGGTAGTGTCGATTTCCCCGTCCCCGTTGACGTCCTCGTAGATGCAGTCACCTGCCCGCACGCCCTGGTCATAGAGGTTCTGGGGCACATCCTCGTCGTGCTGGTAAATGCCCGTCATCTTGATGAGATAGAAGCTTCCGACCTCCTTGCCAACCTTCAGGGCATGCATTGAATCGGTAGCGAGAACCTCATTGTCATCAATCAGGGAGGTCAGCTTGTTCCGTATGAATGAAATGTTGAAGTCTCCCTTCCAGTTGAAGTCTCCCTTGCCCGCATTGCCTCCGATGGCAAGTTCGATACCCTTGTTCCGCATCGAGCCTATATTGCTTGTGAATGTGGTATAACCGGCAGTCGCAGCGGTAGGCTTGCTGTACAGGAGGTTCCTGGTATCCTTGATAAAAGCGTCGGCCGTGAATGTGAGGGCGCCGTCGAAGAACGAGAGGTCTGCTCCGACATCGTACTGGTCAGCCACCTCCCAGCGGAGATCCTTATTGCCCTGTGAAGAAAGGCCCAATCCATTGGATCCCATATAGTTGTATCCGCCGGCAGCAAGAGCCTGCCATGCATAGGAGCCGATTCCTCCCTGGTTTCCGGTCGAACCATAGCTCGCACGGATCTTGGCATTGATGGAGCCGGCATTCCAGAAAGGTTCCTCCGAGATGTTCCAGCCGGCTGAGACTGAAGGGAAATAGCCGTAACGGTTGTCCTTCGCAAACTTGGAAGAACCGTCCGCACGCATCGTCAGGGTCATCAGATAGCGGTTTTTCCAGTTCAATGTAGTCCTGAGGAAGTATGACTGGAGGGCCCAGGCTGACATTCCTGTTGTCACATCGACATATTCGGCCGCGACGGAGTTCACATCGAATGAATCGGACGGAAAGCCCTGGCCAGTCTGCTTCGCTGTCGAGATGTTATCCATCTGGAAAGAATGTCCGAGGACAGCGTCGAGAGTAAAACTCTCCGCAAAGGTCCGGTTGTAGCTCAGGACATTCTCGACCACAATCGAAGTATAGGATTTGCGTGCATCGGTAAGAACTCCGACCGACTTTCCGTAATTGTGCTGGGAAGTATAGTGGATATGTTCCTCAGTGGACATGAAGTCCCCGCCGAAACTGGTCTTGAAACTGAGGCCGCGGCAGATATTGAACCTGGCATAGGCGGAACCGTACATCCTGAAGTTCTTGATATAGACATTCTCCTCGTTGAGAATCTGCAGGGGATTGTGGTTCAGCAATTCGCTGCCTCCCTTGTTGTAGCTTCCGTCCGCATTGACCGGACTGTCCCAAGGCCGCTGCTCAAGCGCTCTCGGTATCAATGACGAGCCGATATCATATCCGGTAGGGACACGGTTGTTCCTGGAATAGCTGAGATTGACAGTTGCACCGACCGACAGCCATTTTCTTATGTCAGTGCTGACATTCGTCTTGAAATTGTATTTGTCCAGCTCGTTGCCGATAAATACTCCCTCATTGTGCCGTGCATTTGCGGCAAGATAATAGTTGGCCTTGTCGGTACCACCTGATACTGAGACATTTGCATTCCAGGTAAACGCAGTGCGGAGTATCATGTCCAGCATCTTCACCTGAGGTTTTCCGGGGTATGGATTGTCCAGCCTCTCGACAGTGCCGCCGGTCTGCATATTGTAGTTGTCAATGGCCTCGTTCATGACCTCAAGGTAAAGGTCGGCATCGGCCATGTCGAGCCTGTCTATCCTCGTAAGCTGTGAAAGGCTCATCGATGCGTCCACAGCCACCTTCGGAGCACCTTTTGATCCCTTCTTTGTAGTGATGATAATGACTCCGTTCGTAGCCCTTGACCCGTAGATGGCCGCCGAAGCAGCATCCTTGAGAACCTGAATGGACTCAATGTCAGAAGGGTTCATCTCCGAAAGGCCGTTCATTGACTGCGCGGACCAGCCTCCGGCATCA
This sequence comes from Candidatus Cryptobacteroides sp., assembly GCA_051870135.1. Lineage (GTDB taxonomy): Bacteria > Bacteroidota > Bacteroidia > Bacteroidales > UBA932 > Cryptobacteroides. The sequence continues at coordinate 11,772 of JBJEBP010000123.1, forward strand.
GCGGAAGTATTGCTGATCGGGACTCCGTCAATGACATAGAGCGGTTCGTTGCCGGCGGTAAGTGAGCCTATACCCCTGATGCTCACACGGTTCTTGCTTCCCGGGATACCGGAGGCGGAGGTAATGTTCACTCCCGGAATGCGGCCCTGAAGCAGCTCATCAGCGCCGAGCACCTGACGGGAACTCAACTCGGAAGGCTTGTAGGAGCCGATGGCCGAAGTGATGTCCTTCTTCTGCATTGAACCGTAACCCACAACGAGGGACTCGTTAAGCATATTCTTGTCCAATGCGAGACTGATTTCAAGATTTTCTGTTCTGGAGC
>JBJEBP010000124.1:0-2889 GCA_051870135.1 Candidatus Cryptobacteroides sp.
GTTTCCGGAGGCCGTCTTCACGCGGCCGGCCTGCGTTCTTCGCATTCATAGGCTTCGGGATTTTGATTTCTGGGGTTCATATTCAAGTACATCGAAGCGGCTGCGGCTCTTGACCGGCTCCTTCTCGGAAAGGATTTCAATGTCAGGGATGATTTCCTTCATCTTGAGATCCTTGCTGAGTTCCTGGCCGATGCCGATTGTCTTTTCGATGAGTTCCGCTGCATGAGCAGCCTCGGACACGGCTCCGGTATTGATGCCGGGGTCATTTCCAATCGCTTCAGTCCAGTTCTTGAGATACTGGAGATTGTCTTCCTTTATGGTCGTAGTGATGCCTGTCATCGAGGAGAGGATGGCACTTCCGAGTTCAGCCACCAGTTCCTCCCTGGCATAGCTCTCAGTTCCGAACATTCCGCTCATGTCGCGGTCCAGCCGCTCCTTCGTTCCTGTGGAATGTACCATTTCGTGACTGAGGGTACCGTAGAAATCCCGCTGGTCAGGAAAGTTTTCCTTTCTGGGGACTACAATCTTGTCTTCAGCCGGACTGTAGAAGGCACTGTTGCCGTCATTCTGGATGATGGGACAGAGCCACGTCTGGTTCTCAAGTGCCTTGTCGAATGCTTCGCTGCCGCAGCGCACCTTGGTCTCGATGACGGTCTTCACCTTATCCTCAAGAGCCTGCCACTGTTCTGGACGTTCGGTCCTGAAGTTGGTCTGGCCGATATTGAAGACATTGTTGTAGCTGAGAATATACTTGCGTTTCCAGTTCTGCTGTTCATCAGCAGGGAGATTGAGATACTCCTGAGTGCTGATGCGCTTCCTGTCCTTCTCGTACCAGTCCTTGAACCACACTACCGGAAAGCTCTTCTCCCCTTTCGTGACACATACCCCGAGCTTGTTCGCCTGGTTCCAGGTCATGAAGAAAGGTATCTCCCAACCCTTGTAGTCGCACAGGAAGGAGAGAAGCAGCCTGTTGCTCCTGGTGTATTGGCGGCCCGAGATATTCCACGCACTTGTAGCGTTGGCGGAAATCCAGGGCTTCCTCCAACCGTTGGGATCTATCTCATCGAACTTCGCGATGAACAGGTCGGCATAGCGCTGGGCCACTTCCCTTGCATCTGCCATATCAGCGGCTCCTCCCTTTCTTCTTTCCGTTGTCCTCGCCCTGTTTCTCCCCGAGGCTTTCCATCTTCTTCAGGGCTTCCTTCTCCGCCTTCTGCGCCTCCTTCAGCCATTCAGGATGGGTGAAGTCGTTCTTGCGGGTCCACGCACTGAACTGCACACAGGCATCGAACTTCTGACCGTCAGTTCTGGTCATACCCTTCAGATAAACCGCCTCTCCCTTCAGGTATTTGGACATCTGTTCATTGTCGAGCCTGACTCCTGCGACCATTCCGTCTTTCGGTCCGGTCACACTCTCCGCCGGCATACTCACGAGCCTGTTCGTTTCCCTGTTCAGGCTGACGAAATACTGCTTGCTGCCGTCCTTGCTCGGAACGAGACTGCCGGCATGGCCGGTTTCAGCAAGGTTCCTTACCTGGTCCCTCGTCAGTTCTACGCCGAACAGGTAGAGTTTTGAATTCTCGGTAATCGGTTCCCCGACTCCCTGCAGTTCCAATTTGACAGAACCGTCCTTTGCCTTGTAGCAGCGTATTGCTGCCTGGCCTTCCACGGACAGACCCTCCTCCTTGCGGTAGAAGTTCATCGGAGGAGTGTACCTGCCGGCCATCAGCCGTTGCATAGCCTCATGATTGGCTTCCAGCATCTTTTGCTGAATGCCCCACCCTGCCAGTTTCTGCCAGGGGATTTCATTTGCTTCAAGTTTTGCCATATTCATATGTTGTTTGAGTGTAGTCACAATCCCCTGCCGAGCGTACGGTGCGGCAGATCACTGCCTTTAATTGCCTGGCTCAAGTATTCATTCAGGTCATTGTTCCGGCAGTATGTCGGAGACATGTCGGTTACCTTCGCTTCCCCGGACCGCTCCCTGATGAACTCCAGGCACTGTCTTCCGGCTTCGTCATTGTCCAGCCAGCATTCGATTCGGCTGTGTCTATGCAGGAAACTGACAGCATCCCCGACATTCACGGTCGAATTCAGCACAACGCAGTCACAGTCCGGTTTGCGGACTCCCCTCATTGTCAGAAGCGACAGGTAATCCATAAAGCCTTCAAAGACCATCACCCTGCCTGTTCCTGCATCCGGATGGGAATGGCAGAATTCCCTGTCCTTGACTATGGTTGAAATGCTGTTGACATTGGTGCCCTTGAAGAAACTGTTGCGCAGGACATATCCGTTCCTGTCATTGCGGAATCCTATGGCGAACATATGTTTGCCCGAAGCCCCTATCCTGAAATCCACTTCATCACACCATAGGTTTGCAAGATCCGGATTGATGCCACGTCCCCTCAGATAGTTGCGGAGTGCCCGGTTGGTAATCATATTCAACGAACTGAGGATTTCTATACCGGGCTTCTTTTCGCTTTCCTTCTTTACCGACCTTGGCGGTTCGTAGCTTTCACAGAGGCCTCCGCAGATGTCGATGATCTTTTCAGCCGCCTCCTTGTTGGAAGTCAGGCCGAACATCAGGCGGACAAGTTCAATGTTGCCGCCGCCGGCCCGTCTGCCGTCAGGAAGGATGCTGCCGTAATCACACCACATGTTGCGACGCTCATCGACGTGCATCGACGGTGTCCTGTCCTCTCGGAACGGTGCCTTGTACATATACCCGTTATGGGTCATGTCGCATCCAAGTTTCGCCATTATCGTGAGGATTGAATACTCGCTTCTGACTCTGTCAAAATCCATTTCGTCGGTTTTTCGTAAAATTTGCACGACCTATGAATTATTTCTTTATATTTGCATAGGTTTATTTGACAAAGTTTGAGAGTT
>JBJEBP010000125.1:0-2887 GCA_051870135.1 Candidatus Cryptobacteroides sp.
AGGCGATGGTCGGAGGCGTGGAAGTCAAGTGTTTCCCTTCGGAATTGACCATTGTCCAGGGGACCAGGGCAGGCTCCGCAATTCTGCCGTACAATATCGGCATTGAGGTTTTCAACCCCAAGAAGAGCAAATATGTGTTTTCCGCATTAACGGGTCTGGAGAAGAACCGGCCGTTGCCTGCCGTAGGGGTTGTCTATGGCTTGAAGACAATGTCGGATTTTCATCCCGGCAATGAGAAGGACTGTGTCAGGTTGGCTGTCTATCAGGGGGATGACAATGCCGAGGGAAAAACTGCCGCTTTGTTTGAATATGTGTCCAATGTGGTTGTCAGTGGCGAAGATATCGTTTCATTCATACCGAAGGGCAGTCACCTCAATGTCAAGATTGAGGTTGACCGTTCCGAAATGATGAACATAGTGGCGGAGTTCCCGGAGTCCGGCCAGCGTGTCGAAAAGCGTCTGGATACTTCAGTAAGGCAGGGAATCAGGGATACGGATTGGCTCAAGTGCCAAATTTCCCAGGCGAGAGAGAAATTGGCTGATTTGCAGGCTGTTATTGCCAATACGGAAGTAATAGGTACGTACTTGGAACGGCTTTCCGAGATTGACGGGGCTCTGGAAGGCGGAGCACAGCACAAGCAGGTTGAGCAGCATCTCAAGGAGGTCCTTCGCGACCTGGAGGACTATGAGACCGGTACCGAGTGGGAGAGGGAGTTTTACAGGTTGAAGAAAGAGATGCTCAATCTTCAGGTCGAGGCTTCGACCAATGGTGACCCGGGTATAGCGAGGATTGCCAAGGCGTATGAGGAACAGGTTGACAAGGTCAAGGCATATAAGGATGTCCTGGGAGCCAGGACTCTCAGGGCGGAAATCAAGTCGGTATGTTATCGGATTACTCAGGACAGGATTTACAGGAATTTCATCCTCTGGGCGGATGAGGAGTTCTCTGCGTTGGAGTGGACGGATCCGGACCTTGCCGGGAAACTTGTTTCCAAGGCCATGAAAATCCTGAAGGATGATCCGGAGGCTCCGCTGTCCAAGACCAGGGAGATTGTGGAGAACATAAATGGCCTTCTGGTTAGGGCAGACAATAATAAGAATGGCTTCACGCATCGTGTGGATATGCCGTCAATGTAACTTGATTATGAAACATTCCAAAGGAGATATGGTCGGAGGCTATACGCTTCTGATGCTGTTGAAAGAGAAAAATGGTATAGAGACCTGGCGCGGCCGCGGCCGGGACGGACTGCTTTATGCGGTGAAAATCGGGGTCGATGCTGTTGAAAAGAGTGCTGCGGAACATTCCGTGCTTTATGCCGGTTGTGTGGATGATTGCCTGATATCCCGTTACGTGAGCGGTGAAACCCTTCAGGCGAGGCTTGCGAGGCTTGGGAAATGTTCCGATTCTGAGAACAGGTCGTTTGCCATCGGGATTCTCAGCCAGGTTTCCAGATTGCACTCCACTGGGTTCACCCATTGCGGGATATGTCCTGACAATGTGATGATAGACCTTTCGGCGGGGATTCCGGCAGCTTTCCTGACAGGATTTGGCAATGCGGGGATAAGAACTGATTCGACTGTGGCAGGGGATATTCAGGCTGTCGGCTCGCTTATGTATTTTATTTATGGCGTTCAGAGAGGAGCCTGAGTCCCGTCCAAGGATAAGGACAGGGGCATCGGCCAATATTGGCGAGCGTCTTGTCAATGTCATCTTCAATGCCCTCTCGGGCAATTTCTCTTCTGCTGACGCAATGATTGCGGCTATTGAAGGCCGCGTGGAGATAGCCCCATTGAAGACATGTGAGGGAGACGGTTTTTCTGCCGTGGCCGGTCTCGATGATATCAAATGCCGTCTCCAGGACGAGGTCATCGACATTCTTGCAGACAGGGACAGAGCTAAGGACTACGGTATTGACATTCCCAACGGAATGCTTTTGTACGGCCCTCCGGGCTGCGGCAAGACCTTCATTGCGGAAAAGTTCGCAGAGCAGGCGTCATTCAACTACAAGTATGTCAAGTCCAGCGACCTGGCAAGCACATATCTTCACGGCTCGCAGGAAAGGATTGCCGCTCTGTTCAATGAGGCGAGGCTTACGGCCCCGACTATTCTCTGTTTCGATGAGTTCGATGCTTTCGCTCCCCGGCGTGATGATATCAATAACGCAAGCCAAAGTGCCGAGGTCAATGAGTTCCTGTCCCAGATGAATAACTGCGGCCGGGACGGCGTATTCGTCATTGCGACGACCAATCGCCCTGATAAGATTGATTCGGCTGCACTGAGGACCGGCCGTCTGGACTATCTGGTGTATGTGCCTGTCCCTGACCGGGACCTGCGCCGTGAAATGTTTCGCCTTTCACTGAAGGACAGGCCGTCCGACCCTGATATTGACTTGGATTATCTGGCTGAAGCCACGGATGGCTTTATTACGAGTGATATCTTGGCTCTCGTCCTCAGCGCGGCCAGAATAGCCTTCAAGCGGAAGTGCAGCATCTCTATGTCAATACTGCGGGAAGTCCTGAAAACGAGGAGGCCCAGTCTTTCCAGGGAAGAATTGAAGTCTTACGAGAGTCTCAGGGAGCAGTTCGAGTCTGACCGGAAGTCAAGCCGCCACAAAAAAATAGGTTTTTAACAATTGTGGGCTGCTTGTCGCAGGGGCTGCCGTGCTGGGAGAGGACAATTGCGTCTGCTTCATCGACAAGGATGGCCGCCTGGAAGAGGATGGGGAGTATCGCCTGCCTGTTTTCATGGATGTCGCTGTATTTATTAGTACAAAAGTACTAAATACTAACGACAATTCCAACCCTTTATTGGTTAATCTTTAAGTGTTTATGACTGCCGAATTCAATTTGACAGTGCAACAGCACCATCAGGTGTAAAGTTATACATT
>JBJEBP010000126.1:0-11938 GCA_051870135.1 Candidatus Cryptobacteroides sp.
GGTTCTGCTCGAGGGCGTAGAAGCATCGTGCGGCCTTCTTCGTGGACTCTGTCACAGGCTCCTTGAGGTTACCTCCGGAAGGTGACACTGTTCCGATGAAGGTTACGGCACCGGTCTGTCCGTTGTTGAGGACTACCATGCCTGCCCTTGCATAGAAGTTGGAGATGATGGCGGAAAGGTCAACCGGGAATGCATCGGCGCCCGGGAGTTCCTCCATACGGTTCGACATTTCCCTGAGGGCCTGTGCCCAGCGGGAGGTGGAGTCGGCGAGGAGAAGACATTTCAGGCCCATTGCCCTGTAGTACTCGCAGATTGTCATTGCAGTATATACGGAAGCCTCACGGGCTGCCACAGGCATGTTGGACGTGTTGCAGATGATGGTAGTCCTCTCCATAAGGTGACGACCCGTGTGAGGGTCAATGAGTTCAGGGAACTCGGTGAAGATTTCCACGACCTCGTTGGCACGCTCTCCGCAGGCTGCCATCACGATAACGTCGGCGTCTCCCTGCTTGGCAATGGCGTGCTGGAGCACTGTCTTTCCGCATCCGAAAGGACCAGGGATGAAGCCGGTACCGCCTTCGGCGATAGGGTTGAGGGTATCGATTACCCTGACTCCGGTCTCCATAATCTTGTTCGGCCTAGGCTTCTCAATGTAGTTCTTGATTGCCACTTTCGCAGGCCATTTCTGTACCATTGTCACGGCCACATCTTCGCCCTCGGCATTGGTGAGAACCGCGATTGTATGGTCAATGTTGTACTGTCCGGCCCCGGCAACTGACTTCACGGTGTATTCTCCCTTGAACGAGAACGGCACCATTATCTTGTGAGGCAGCCAGCCTTCCTTGACCTCTCCGAGCCAGTCAGCCGCAATGACCTTGTCACCTGCCTTGGCGAGCGGCGTGAAGTCCCAGAGCTTGTCGTGGTCCAGAGGCATTGTGTATTCGCCTCTCTTGAGGAAGACTCCCTCCATGGTGGCGAGATTGTTCTGGAGACCGTCATAGACGCTGGACATGAGGCCCGGTCCGAGTGTTACCTCGAGCATCTTGCCCTCAAATTCCACGGAGTCTCCGTTTTTCAGTCCGCGGGTGCTTTCAAACACCTGCACGGAGGCATATCTGCCCTTCACCTTGATGACCTCGGCCAGGAGCTTCGTGTCACCCAAGGCAATGTAGCAGAGCTCGTTCTCAGCCACCGGACCGTTGACTTCGACGGTCACGAGGTTCGAGACGATGCCCGTTACTTTTCCTGTTGTTTTCATTATCTTTCAGTGTTTTTATTTTCTCTTTGCATCCCGGCTTTCCGGCCGGGGACTGACGGTTCAGGATACTGCCTTGTCGGCGGCCTCCCTGACCCCGGTGTATGAGCCCCTCACTTCCTTGACAATGCGGGAGAACATTTCCTTTCCGGTTTCAGGATCGAGGCGGTTCCAGCGCATTGCAATATTGAGTCTTGCAATAAATCCGAGGATTGCGTCAATGTCGAAGTAGTCGAAGGTATTGAGGCTTTCAATCTTCTCCCACATCAGGTCGTCAATGCCCCTTTCCCTGCCGAGGATGTCACCGCTGCCGAGAACGGCCGCAAGCCTTGCCCCCTCCTCGAACTCGTTCTCGTCCGTGAGGAAGATGTCGGTGCCGGCGGTCCTGCCGAGTTCCTTGTTGAGATACTCCACCTTGGCATTCCTGACATTGAGGTCGAAGCGGAAGTACTCCCTGAGGAATCTGTCCTTGTGCGACAACGCCCTGAGATAGAAATCTTTATTGAGATTCTCCGCAGTGAAGCCCTCCCGGAGGAAGTCAATCAGCTTCCTGTCGCTCTCCGAACAACCCTCGCGGAGCCAGTCCACAATGGCGTCACCTGACATTTCTCCGCTGTCTTTCCAGTCGGAGGTGATGTCGGGGAGACTTGCGATGAGATATTCGTAATTGTTCATATTGATGGAGGATTACTCTCCGAAAAGGAGTTTTTTGGCCGTTGGCCTCAGATATTCGGAGATTAGGCTCTTGAAAGTCTCGTCAGTGAGGCTGATGAAGTAGCTGCCGTCCTTTGGCCCGATGGTGAATCCGCCTGCGATTTTCTTGGAGAATGTGGCTGTGACTCCGGCTCCGAGAATGGTGGCGAGTTCCTTCTTCACGAAAGGCTCGAGGGCAGATTTGAGAGACTCCGGAAGTATCAGGTTCAGGTCTTTGGCCTCGTCAGCGCTGAATCCGGCTGCCACTGCCTTGATTATTTCCTTTATGAAAGCCTCTTCCGAGAGGGCCTTGCCGACAGCCTCTCCGCTCATCTTCAGGACCACGAGGTCCTCGATGTCTTTCCTGGTAGCCTGGATGCTTTGGGAAGCCGCCATCTTCAGGTCTCCATTGACCTTGGTCGCATAGTCCCTGGCGTCTTTCTCGGCTTTGGCCACTATGGCGGCTGCCTGCTTCTTCGCTTCCGCGATAATTTCGTCAGCCTCGGTTCTTGCCTTTGCGAGGAGAGCCTCGCCCTCTTCTTTGCCTTTGGACAGGCCCTCATTGTAGAGCTTGTCTGTCAGTTCTTGCAATCTGTTGTCCATTTATATTGAATATTTAATCGTTTTTCATATACATTCTACAAATATACAATTATTTTTGATAATTCCGCTTACAGATTGCAAACTCTGTGCAAGATAATTGTCCTAAAAGTTGGTTTATATTGCTAAACTCGTAAATTTTGATTGGAATGATTTAATTCTTACATTTGCGAGTATTGCACATTGACATTTATATGATGAAAAACTTTTTGACCACCTTGTACAGCCTCGGGATTCTGTCCGCATCTGTAGCCTGCGGCCCGGCGGCAATCGACCTGTCGCTCCTTGACCAGTTCGATGATTCCCGCCCGGCTACGGAACCTGATCCAGCAATGTATTCCAATCCTGTCTGCACGGACAAGACCCCGGACCCGACAGTTATTCTTGCCGACGACGGCTATTTCTATGTCTATGCGACTTCCCGCAATGTAAGCGTGCACCGCTCCAGGGATCTGGTCAGGTGGGAAAACATCGGTACCGCCTTCACTGAGGCTGGCCGTCCTTCATTCGTGGCCGACGCGGCCGTATGGGCCCCCGACATCAACAAGATAGGGAATCAATACGTTCTTTATTATGCCATGTCTGTATGGGGCGGCATCAATTCCTGCGGCATCGGCTGTGCAGTATCGGACAATCCGGCCGGGCCTTTCACCGACAAGGGCAAGATGTTCATCAGTTCCGAGATAGGCGTTGTCAACAGCATTGACCCCTTCTACATTGAAGAGAACGGGAAGAAATATCTTTTCTGGGGCAGTTTCCACGGCATCTGGTGGGTGGAACTGTCTGAGGACGGGCTTTCAGTGAAGCAGGGAAGTGTCCCGCAGCAGGTCGCAGGCTCTGCGTACGAGGGAGCATATATTCACAAACACGACGGTAGGTATTATCTCTTTGCATCTGTCGGTTCCTGCTGCAATGGGCTTGAGAGTACTTACAGGACTGTCGTCGGCCGGTCTGACAGCCTTTTCGGCCCGTATCTGGACAAGTCAGGCCAGGATATGATGGACAATCACCATGAACTCTTGATCCAGAAAAGAGAGGGAAAGTTCGTGGGAACAGGCCATAACTCCGAGATTGTCAAGGACAATGCAGGGAATGACTGGATTCTGTATCACGCTTTCCGCGTGGAAAATCCGGACGGCAGGGTCCTTATGCTTGATCGGATAGTGTGGAACGACGGATGGCCGGAAGTCGCCGGCAACTGCCCTTCAGTAACTGCTGAGGCTCCGGTGTTTTAATCCCCTTTGCTTATGAGACCTATACGGAGTTCCAATCGGCTTCTAGGCTTTCTGATGACTGTAATTCTTCCTCTATCCTTATCGGGGGCGGAGATGAAATCGCCGACTCCACAGAATGCGGAGTATTGTTTCCGTTCCATAACAATGGAAAACGGCTTGTCGCATACTACTGTCACCCAGATAATACAGGACAGGAGGGGGTTCATCTGGTTCGGGACCCATAACGGGCTAAACCGCTTCGACGGCAAGTCATTCCGTATCTACAACAGCGGGAATTCCAACCTCCAGCGGAATTTTACATCGGCTCTTTTGGAGGATTCGTCCGAAAGACTGTGGATAGGAACTGACGACGGAGTTTTCGTGTATGACCCGGAGACGGACTCCATTACACCCTTGGATAATGTTCCTGAGGCCGGCTTATTCATGGACAGCCAGATAACGGGATTCCAGGAAGACGGGGACGGCAATATCTGGATGTCGGCTGAAAAATACGGCCTGTTCTGCATTTCCCCGGAGGAGGGGAAAGTCGCAAGAAAGATAAGTACAGTGCGGAAGCCCAATATTTTCAGATTCTATCTGGAGGGTGAAAGACTTTGGTTCTCAAGTTATTCCGACAACCTTTACGTAGTGGATACCACTTTCAGGACTGAACCGAAGCCTTTCAGGGACAATGAGGGCGTTGAGCGTTTCAAGGGGGATGTCGTGCATCATATCAGCAGCGATGCCGATGGTCAGGTCTATGTTTCATCCAAGCGGGGCTTGTTCAGGATTGATCCGGCAACACGGAAAACCGAAATGCTTCTAAGTGATTTCGTCCGGACGCACGCATTCTATTCCGATGCTGAACTCTGGGCGGGAACTGAGTCCGGGCTTTATATTCTGGACCTTGAATCTGGGGAAAGTGTCCACATCAAGTCTCCTGAACAGTCCAATGCGTTTTCGCTCTCAGACAATGCCGTCTATTCCCTATGCCGTGACTCGGAGGGAGGAATGTGGATAGGTACTTTCTTCGGCGGCGTGAACTATTATCCTCCCCGGAATACCCGCTTCGACAAATATTGGCCCCACGATGACACCCGTTTTTTCGGAAAACGAGTGAGGGAGTTCTGCCGGGATGCATCCGGGAGGCTTTGGATTGGTACTGAGGACAAAGGCCTCTTCTATATGGACGGCGGCTCCAGCGAGATATGCAAATATTCCGATAAGAGAATCGCTTCCAATATTCACGGACTCTGTGCCGATGGCGACTATTTGTGGGTCGGGACTTTCTCAGGCGCATTGAGCCGCATTGACCTGAAGCAGGGTACATTGGCCCAATGGGTATGCGGGGACGGGAAATGGCCGCTCGCATCGACTGATACGTTCTCAATCATAAAGACAGGAGATTCTGTCGTCTGGATAGGGACAACGCTCGGAGCCGCTGTCTTTGATCCGGCCACAATGAGATTTTCCAAGGTGGAGGAACTTGGAGAATCATTCGTCTATTACATTTTTGAGGACAGTCAGGGAAGATTATGGTTTGCGACATACGCCGATGGTCTTTACTGCTGTGACAGGAAAAGCGGGGAATGGCGTCATTGGACAGCCGACAGGACCAGGGCCGGTGCACTACCAAGCAACAAACTCTGTGATGTTTTCGAGGACAGCAGAGGTAATCTATGGATAGCCACCTTGGGTGAAGGCCTCTGCCGGTATGATGAGAACAGTGACTGCTTCGTACAGTTCTCGGCCACGTGGATGCCGTCTTCGATTATCTACAAAATACTCGAGGACGGGTCCGGCAACCTATGGATATCTACTGGGGATGGTCTGGTGTCATTCAATCCCGATACAGGCTCCCATCATATCTTTACTGTGGACAATGGGCTTCTTGCCAATCAGTTCAATTTCTCATCTGCCTACAAATCCGAATCGGGCAGGATGTGGTTCGGAACCGTTTCCGGCTTCATATCCTTCGATCCGGCCATTTTTGTGGCTGACGAGAAGTCCCCGGCATTCGTCGTGACTGACCTGTTCATAACCGGTGTGAGGCAATATCCCGGAGTCAAGGACTCTCCGCTCAGGAAATCCATTGACGAAACCGCGAAAATCGTTCTCAAGCATAACCAGAACACATTTTCTGTCAAGGCATCAGTGATTTCTTTCCACGACCCTGATATGTATCATCTGGAATATAGCATCAATTCCGGACAATGGGAAAGGGCCGGAGGTGACAATATGATTTATTTCAACAATCTCCATTCGGGAAGGTACAAGCTGGAGATGCGCTGTTCCAGTGACGGGTCTGAGGCGATTCCTGACAACAGGACATTGATTATCAGGATAAAGCCTCCATTTTACCGGTCGGTGGTGGCGTATCTGATATACTTTTTCCTGGCTGGAGCCGGCGCCTATGAGGCAATGCAATGGTACAGACGCCGCCAGAAGATGCGCAGGGCCATCCAGATGAGGGAGTTCGAACACAAGAAGGAGACGGAACTCTATGCATCCAAGATTGATTTCTTCACTGACGTGGCCCATGAGATTAGGACACCGCTGACATTGATAAAATGTCCTCTTGAGAATATGATGCGGAGCCCGGATATTCCGGCTTCATTGAAGCAGGACCTTGAGGTGATGAATATGAATACAGAGAGGCTGATGGACCTTGTGAACCAGCTTCTGGATTTCAGGAAAATCGAGTCGGGAGGCGTAACCCTCAATATGGTCAACTGCAATGTGACAGAACTTCTGGAGCGTCACGTGAAGATTTTCGAGCCTTATGCCGTGAATAAGGGCTTGAAGTTCAATGTGAACATGCCCGGCCCGGTGAATATGTCTGTGGACCGTGACGCCTTTATCAAAATCGTGTCCAACATTCTCAACAATGCCATCAAATATGCCTCCACGTATGTGAGCCTCTCCGCTGGCCTCAATGAAGGGAACATTGTGATTGTCACTCACAATGACGGGGAGAAGGTGCCTGAGTCAATGATGGAGAATATATTCAAGCCGTTCGTCCGCCTTGCGTCAGGCGAATTGACCTCAGCCCAGGGTTCCGGAATCGGACTTGCCCTGGCCCGGACTCTCGCCGAGTCACTCGGCGGAACGCTGGCCATGGATGCCTCGCAGACGGACAACTGCTTTGTGCTCTCGATACCTGTCGGCATTGCCTCCCCGGAGAATGATGATGTGCAGGAGGTGGTCGTTCCCGAGGACGTTGTGGAGGAGCCGGCTTCAGGAGGCCCGGTGTCCTCGCGGAGGCGCTTCACCGTGCTTGTGGTGGAGGACAATGCCCAGATGCTCTCAATGATTGCCCGCCAGATGGAGGAACATTACAAGGTATATACAGCGAGAAACGGCAATGAGGCCGTGGCCGTGCTTTCCCGGCATACGGTGAATGTCGTGGTATCGGACGTGATGATGCCCGGCATGGACGGAATGGAGCTCTGCGGGTGGATAAGGAACTCACTCGACCATACGCACATACCGGTGCTTCTCCTTACTGCCAAGACAGATGTCCAGACCAAGATCTCCGCGATGAATATCGGGGCCGACATGTATGTCGACAAGCCGTTCTCGATGGCCTATCTTCTGGCCTGTGTGGAGAATCTTATCAAGGAAAGGGACCGCCTGGGCACGGTGATGCCCGGCGTTCTTGCCAACAAGCAGGATGACGGCTCGATGACAAGGGCTGAGGACAAGTTCGTCCAGGACCTCAAGGCGGTGATGGAAGAGAACATGTCCAATCCGGAGTTCAATGTTCAGATGCTGGCGGATGCCCTGTGCATGAGCCGCTCGTCCCTTGCGAGAATGATGAAGTCCACCTTTGACTGCACGGCCATGACCTATATCCACAATGAGAGGATGAAGAAGGCGGCGACCCTTCTGCGGACCGGGAAATACAGGGTCAACCAGGTTATGTATATGACGGGATACAATACGCCTTCTTATTTCGTGAAGGTGTTCAAGAGTAAATATGGAGTACTTCCAAAGGATTTCATGAAATAATTTAAAACTATGACAAAACATTTTTTGACACTGCTATGTTGCCTCGCATCGGCTGTTGCGGGCATAGCCGGAGACAAATCCGGGAAACTGACCATCGCGGACCCTTACATTCTTACGTATGAGGGGCGTTATTACGCATACGGAACCGGAGGCCCTGCCCCTTGGGGTGGCATTTCCTGCTTCGTGTCCGAAGACCTCAAGACCTGGAGACTGGCATCCCAGGCCCTGAATCCGGACGACAGTTATGGCGAGACAGGCTTCTGGGCCCCTGAGGTTTATCCGCTCAACGGGAGGTTCTATATGTTCTACACTGCCCAGGAACATATCTGCGTGGCGGTTTCGGACAGTCCGGAGGGCCCTTTCATCCAGGATGAGAAGAAGCCTGTAAGGGAGGAGAAAAGCATTGACTCGTCCCTTTTCATTGACGAGGACGGTACGCCCTACATATATTTCGTGCGTTTCACGGGCGGCAATGTCATCTGGTGCGCTGAGATGAATCCTGACTACAAGTCCATCAAGGAGGAGACCCTGACGGAGTGCGTGCGTGTTTCCGAGCCTTGGGAGCTGGCCCGGGACTTCAAGGCCAAGGTGGCCGAGGGTCCGTCAGTGTTCAGGAGGGGCGGACGCTATTATCTCCTCTATTCGGCCAACCATTTCAAGAGCAAGGAGTACGGTGTAGGTCTGGCCGTAGCTGACAATCCTATCGGCCCTTGGAAGAAGAGCAAGTCCAATCCTGTTCTCCAGCATGTCGGAGGACTTCAGGGGACAGGCCACGGGGCTCCATTTACAGACCTGGACGGCCGGATGAAATACGTGTTCCACTCACATCTCAATGACAGCGTTGTGGCACCGAGAGTGTTCCACATAACGGATATGGAAGTGCGGGGCAAGAAGGTGGTGATGGGCAAGGATTGCCTGACGCCCGTGTATGAAAGGGGAGAGATGTATTCCAATCCTGTCTCTCCGGAGACTATGCCCGACCCGTCAGTGGTCAAGGCTGACGATGGCTGGTTCTATGCGTATGCGACTGCGAGAAATGTCTCGATAATGAGGTCCCGGGATCTTGTGCATTGGGAGAAGGTGGGAACCGCTTTTACCAATGAGACCAGGCCATCTTTCGAGCCGAAGGCCTCTATTTGGGCCCCTGATGTGACCAGGGTGGGGGACAAGTACGTGATGTATTATTCTATGTCGGTGTGGGGTGGAGAATGGACCTGCGGAATAGGTTGTGCTGTGGCGGACAGGCCTGAGGGGCCATTTGTGGATAAGGGCAAGTTGTTCAGGAGCAATGAGATAGGCGTGAAGAATAGCATAGACCCGTTCTATATTGAGGAGGACGGACACAAATATCTTTTCTGGGGAAGTTTCAGGGGGATTCACTGGATTGAGCTTTCAGGAGACGGCTTCTCTGTCACGCCTGGTGCCAAGCCTCAGCTAGTCGCAGGGACGGCATACGAGGGAACCTATATCCACAAGCACGACGGGAAGTATTATTTCTTCGGCTCCGTGGGAAGTTGCTGCGAAGGGGTGAAGAGCACCTACAGGACAGTGGTAGGCCGGTCTGACAGCCTTTTCGGCCCGTATGTGGACAAACAGGGCAGGCCTCTTCTGGAGAATCACCACGAGGTACTAATCCACGGTGACGGACATTATGTAGGTACCGGGCATAATTCCGAGATTGTCCAGGATGATGCCGGGAATGACTGGATGCTCTACCACTCATTCATCGTGGATGGTCCGAAGGGTCGTACGCTGATGCTGGACAGGATAGAGTGGAAGGACGGCTGGCCTTACGTAAAGGCCTCCAAGCCATCAAGGAAGGCACCGGTGCCTGTATTGTAAATTGGTTATTAATGGGGCTGACCAATAAGCCTGTCATATCGAGCGAAGCACGCAGTGCGTAGTCGAGATATCTAATGATAATCAATCCGTTATGCAGATCTCTCCACTCGCTACGCTCGGTCGAGATGACGTAAAGGGGACTTTTGGGTCAGCCCCTTATTTTATTCAGTGAACATATAGTTATGCTTGAATCTCTTGTACCTGTACCGGTTCCTCGGCACAGGGAGAGGATCCTCGGTGGCGATTTCCCATTTCAGGAGTTCCTCCAGCATTGCCTCCCGGATTTTCGCATATTTGCGTTCATTGTAGAGGTTCCTGATTTCGGAAGGGTCTTTCTCCATGTCGTAGAGTTCCCCGTTGCCCAGCATGTCATAGACCAGCTTGTACCTGCCCATCCTGAGCATTGCGATAGTGCCGCTCTGGCTCCAGGTGTTCAGTTCGTCGAAGAACAACCCTTTCTTGCCTACGGCACCCTCTGCTTGGTAGTCGGACATATCCTCCTTGGTGATGTACTGCCCGCCGAAACCGGCCTCGGTCATTATGCTGCGGAACTCGGATGCCGGATATTCCCTGCCTTCCAGCATTTCCACGAGACTTCTGCCCTGGACTCCCATCGGGATTTCGCAGCCCATAAGCTCGCATGCGGTCGGGAAGATATCCACTAGCGATACGTGGTCATTTCTGTGACCTGCCGCCTCAATGTCCTTGCCGAACCAGACCATAGGTACCCTGGTTATTGCGTCAGGAACTCCGGCACCCTTCTTCATAAGGCCGTATTCACCTGCATAGTCGCCGTGGTCGGCAGTTATTACGAATACCGTATTCTCATAGAGTCCGAGGTCCTTCATTCCGTCCACGAATCTTCTCATCTGGTCATCCAGCATCCTTATCATTCCCATATAGGTGGTCCGGAGCCTTTCAAGGTTCTGGTCGTAGCCCTTGTGACCGAGTTTCATCATCTCATTGAGCTGGACGAACTTCTCGCCTTTCACCGAGAGTGCGGAGGCATCCGTCAATGCGGGAGGAACCTTGCCCTCGAACATTGAGAAATAAGGCTCGCAGACCTGGTATGGGTTGTGCGGCTCGGGGAACGAGAGCCACATCACGAACGGCTCATCCTCGTGGCTTCCGGCCCAGTCAAGCGCATCGGAAACCATCCTGTAAGGTATCTGGTTCTCGATTGTGCCGGGGGAGGCTGTCAATGAAGTGTAGAAATCCGTGCCCTTCATGAATTTGTCGAAAGCACGGTTTCCCTCCGAAAGGGTGTCTGCGGCCCCTTTCATCCCCTCTTGTCCGAGATGGTTGTAAGGACACCAGAAATCCGCATTCTCCGGTTTCAGGTGGGAGTGGTTCTTTCCGACCAGCGCTGTCAGGTAGCCGTTGCTCCTGGCCGTGCTGAACAGGTCCTCGTTGAAGAAAGCGTCCACGATATTGTGGTTGGAGTCAGTGCCGGTGGCTTTCGGGAAACGGCCTGTAAGCATTGAAACCCTGGCCGGGCCGCTGGCCGGGCAAGGCGTGTAGGCCCTGTCGAACCAGCAACCTGTCCTTCCTATGCTGTCGGCGAACGGGGTCAGGTCGAGAGGGTATCCTTCCCTCGCAGTCAGGTCGGCCCTCTGCTGGTCAGTCATTATTATCACAATGTTGGGACGGCGCTTTGCCGGTGCCTCCCTGTCCGCATCCATCGCATTGCTAGGGATTGCAACGACCGCCCCTCCTGCCAGAAGGGCGGCCTTTTCTAAACGTATGTTTTTCATTATCAGTCTTTTGTGACTATCCATTCAAATGGTGCCTTGAATCCGTCCTTGCCCTGTCCGTATGGGATTTCCTTGTAATATGGCTTGATAGCGTCATACTCCAGAATCATTTCCCTGAGGGCCTTTTCCGCGGATTTGTCAGTATATCCGTTATATGGGAGTTCCTCTGACGGGTCTTTCTCAATGTCAATGAACATATCCTCCTTGAGCTTCATGCCGTCATTGCGTCCGGCGAGAACCATCTTCCACTGGCGGTTGACGGCCGCTCCGACACCGAGATAAACTGTTCTGTCAATGCGGTCCGTCTTGCCGTTCAGCAGGGAAGTGATGTCAATGCCGTCGTACGGGTTGGCAGGGGCCTTCTTGTCCTTGAGAATGCTCTTGACAGTAGGAACGAAGTCCACGAAGGCGGTAACCTCGTCTATTTTCCTGCCGCCTCTGACATTGCCGTTCTCCCACCATACCGCGCAGCTGACTCTCACACCGCCCTCGAATTCGAGGAACTTGTTGCCTCTGAGCGGCTTATTGGTGCAATATGGCTCCATCCCGGGGCAGCCGCCATTGTCGCT
>JBJEBP010000127.1:0-11924 GCA_051870135.1 Candidatus Cryptobacteroides sp.
ATTGCTGGAGGGCCTGGAACCTGTTCCAGATGTCCCAGCTCTGGGGCGACATTCCTCTTGTAAACTCCATTCCGCCTGCAATCACCGCCGAGAATATCGAGGAGGTTTACCACGAGTATTACCCTGCAAGGACAGCACGGAAGGAAGTCTATGAGAAGATGATTGAGGAACTTACATTCGCGGCGGAGAACGGTCCTGCGGTGAATCCGGCCAACAAGAACATTTTCACCAAGGCTTTTGCCCACGGTATGCTCGCAAGAATTTATGCCGAGGAGACCTGCCGTGACTGGAGCAAGGTTTCAGAGCACTGCGCAGCCGTGGAGGGAATGGGCTTCAAGCTCGTTGACGATTACGGACAGATGTGGGCATACGATGAGAATGACGCAGTACGCAACACTACAGAGTCCATTTTTGAAGTCACATTTACCCGTAGCAGCGGCAACTGGGTATGGATGATGTTCCATCGCAACGCCTACAACCCTAACGACAGTTTCAGCTGGATCAAGTGGATTACACCATCCCGCGACCTCATCGCAGCATACGAGAAGGAAGGTGACACCGAGAGGATGAATGCCTGCATCTGCGAGGACGAGGCCATCTGGTCAAACTACTATCCAGGCAACAAGTACAAGTTCATGCACAAGGTTCCGACCAATGCCTCAAGCATTATCCTGATGCGTCTCGGAGAGATATATCTTCTTCATGCAGAGGCACTTGCGATGACAGGAGACCTCAGCGGCGCAACCTCATACGTGAACAAAATCAGGGAAAGGGCAGGGCTCAAGGCTGTCTCTGTGCCGTCCTCCCAGGACGCCGCCATTGACATTATCCTCAATGAGCGCAGACTTGAACTCGCCTTCGAGGGATTCCGTTTCTTTGACCTTCTCCGCCACGGATTCGCAAGGACAAAGGCAATCCACGACGCCATGCCGCAGAAGGACAGTTACTGGCAGTCAAGACTTCCTCTCACCGAGGAGACTGTCCTGATGCCTATCCCGCAGACAGCTCTCGACAACAATCCGAGCCTCGTTCCGAACAAAGGATATTAGAATATGGCAATGAATTATATCAACATATTGTTGGCAGCACTCCTAGCGGTGGCCTGCAGTTCCAAGGAGAACAATTCTTCCGGTCCGGACACTCCGTCCGGTCCGGAGGAGCCGGAAGTCACCGCCAAGGACATAAGACTGCACATCACCTCGGCCAATAGGACATTGCTGTGGTCTGAGAGCGGATTGGATTTTGCGAAAGCCGGCAGCATGAGCCCTAACCAGATCCGGTTCTCAGATGACCCTGAGGCTTCCGAAGTGGAAGGCTTCGGTCTTGCCATCACCACTGCTACCGCATACAACCTGCTGAAAATGAACAAGGAAGACCGCACTGCTTTTCTCACTGAACTATTCTCAAGGGAGAAAGGTGTCGGTTCCAGTCTCATCAGGGTAAGTATCGGAGCCTCTGACTTCTGCCTGAAGGACGAATATACCTGGTGTGACAGGGAAGGCATTGAGAACTTTGCCGTTCCGGAGGAGGACAAGACATATCTCCTGCCGGTATTGAAGGAAATATATGCCATAAATCCTGATGTCAAGATAATCGGTTCACCCTGGTCTTGTCCGAGGTGGATGAAAGGAGGCGGTTCCTGGGGATATGAGGGATATGATGAGACAACCCTTGAGAAAAGCTATCCGCAGTGGACTAGCGGCCGCCTGAAGCCATCCTGCTATTCCGCATACGCAGAGTATTTCGTGAAATGGATACAGGCAATGCAGGCAGAGGGTTTCCGCATTCACGCCATTACAATGCAGAACGAGCCTCTTAACCACGGAAACTCAATGTCAATGTACATGCCGTGGAAGGACCAGCTCAAATTCATCAAGGTTCTCGGCCCTGCACTTGAAAAAGCCGGGCTTGGAAATGTCAGGATCCTGCTGTTCGACCATAACTACAATTATGACAACAGACTCGACCAGGTCAACTACCCGTTGAACATCTATGCTGATACCGAGGCATCAAAATGGGCCTATGGTTCAGCCTGGCACAACTACGGCGGAAATGTTTCAGAACTGGACAACATCAGGGCCTCCAACCCGGAAAAAGCAATCTATTTCACTGAAGCTTCCATAGGGGAATGGAACTACAACTTCGCCGACTGCCTTCTGAATGACTTCTCGTCCATTTTCCTCGGGACGTTGTCAAGATATGGTGCAGGTGTGACCTTCTGGAATCTGATGCTGGATGACAAGAAGGGGCCATACAGCCCACACGACGGATCCTGCAAAACCTGCTACGGTGGCGTAACCATCAGTTCCGCAGATTACAAGACCATAACGAAGAACACGCAATGGTACAATGTCGCACACGCGTCATCCGTTGTGAAGCCAGGTGCGAAGAAGATGAAAACCAGCGGTTTCGAGGCTCCTTCCGGAGTAGAGGTACAGGTCTTCAAGAATCCTGACAACACAATAGGCACATTGATCTGCAACAAGTCAAATTCGGAGCAGACACTCGTTTATGGAGCAGCGAACTACACCGTCAACCTTAAGATTCCGGCAAAAAGCATTGCTTCAGCAATCTGGAAAAACAAGTAATTTACCTACATTATGAAACTCAATATCAGAAACATAGCATATCTTTGCACCGCGATTGCCATTGCAACCGCCTGCGAGGATGACCCTACGTTTGTCCGTGCGGAAAAAGGGCCTGAAATGACAGTCCTCTCCCAGACCGAATCCACCTACATGGGTGCTGAGGTCAAGGTATCCGTCAATCTTTCGGACAAGGATTTTGCACTCTCGACCATAAAGGCCTATCTCTACTACGGTGAGACTGAAGTAGCCTCGACTACCATCAGGACCAAGACAGAAGGCCAGTATGACGTGGTTCTCCGCGCACCTCTCCTCAAGGAAATCCCGGACGGAACTGCCAGCCTCGTACTGAAATCGCAGAACGTAGGCCTCGGAATCTCCGAGACAGAGTTGGAAGTTGCGCTCAGGCGCCCTGACTTCGAGACCATCAACATCGTGGATGAAAACGGAGCGAAATACGTAATGACCAGGACAGGTGATTACACGTACGAGTGCACCGACAATTTCCCGGCATACGTCAATGCCAATATCGTCACACCGGAATTCAATGATGGTGAGACCATTACCCTCGGCTGGGACGGTTCCGGCCTAACTTCATCCTCCGAGGAACTGATTCCTTTCGGGGCCAGCATCCCGGGAACCTACACCATCAAGGCCGACCTGATGAAACTCTCTGTCTCCCCTACCGGCAGCGCCAACGTAGTTTCCCTCACCGGATACAGACAGGGACAGACAATGGAATTCGGCAATGTCGTAAGCATTGAGAACTGGAACATTGACCCTGACTTCTTCTCAATCTCGGACGACAAGAAATCCGTGACATTCCGTGCAGTTGACGGCATTTACAAGATGGCCTACGACACCAAGGAGATGTTCATCAAGGTAGAACCTGCAGATGAAAGCGGGAACCCTCTGTCACTCTCAGCTGACGGTACAGGAGCAGTATGGGCAATAGGTTCAGGCATCGGCAAGCCGGCTATAGGACCAAGCTGGAACACCGAGGACGGAGCATACCCTATGGCCAGGATTCAGGACAAGGTCTATGAATTCACACTCGCTACACCGGGACAGCTTGCAATTTCAGGATCGGATTTCAAATTCTTCCACCAGAAGGGCTGGGGCGGTGAATTCAAGACTGCCAATTACAAGAGCGTCAATATCGGCCCTGCATTCGAAATGGACAAGGAAAGCGGAAACATCAAGGCCGCAAATCTTTCTGCCGGCAAGGGCTACAAGTTCACTCTCGACCTTACCGAGGGAGTCAATGCTGCCAAACTCAGCTGTGAGGAAGTAGAGGTTGCCAGCAGCGGCCTGAACATAACGGTCAACGGCGAGAAGGCTCTCAAGATGTCCTCAAGCGTTTACAAGGTTCCTGCAGTAAAGGTTGAGAAGAACAGCATCATCTCATTCTCCGGCATTGACAATCCTCTCGAATGGATTATTGACAGCGATCACTTCGAACTGACTATGGAAGGCCTGAAATTCAAGGCAATCACGGGCTTCTACTCATTCGAACTCAATATTGAGAACAAATATGTCATTGTAAGGCATGTCAAGGAAGACGGAAAGGCTGCCACTTACGCCAATGAAAGGGCAATAACCTTCATGGGTTGGGGTGTAGGTTATCCTGCAATGGCCCAGCAGCTTGCCTGGGACGGAGGTCTCCTGATCACCCTCGCACAGATAGAGGACGGAGTTTACCAGTTCACCGGAACAGCCTGTGAAGACGGCGATATGACACCGGTTGGTAATTGCTGGAGAGCTACCGACATATCATTCAAGTTCTTCGGCCAGGCAGGATGGGGTGATGAGTGGGGAACTGTTACACTCACCGATGAGGCGAAGAAATACTTCGAAGTTCCTGGAAATGTTGAACTCATTCTGGACCACCAGGATGGAGACACCAAGGTGTTCAAGCCACTTGAAGTCGGTGCTAAGTACAGAATGACTGTCACAAACTGCTCCGCACTGAACGGCGGCAAGTTCGATGTCACCATTGACTTCAGGAAAATCTGAGCCGACTCTGGAATAAGATTCCTATATTTGCAGGAAAAACAACAAATATGTCTTTCCCACGAATAACTTTGATATTCACGTTGCTGCTGGCCCTCTCCTGCTCAAGCGAGGAGGACCGGCAGCTTCTTGAATTGTTGGATAAAACATTGGAGAACAAGCCTTTGTACGAGGGCTACTTCAATGACAGGGTGAACGTCCTGAAGGAAATCCTCGATGAACAGACCGCCCCGGAACAGATTTTCAACCTGGATATGAGGATTGCAGATGCCTACAGGGCAAACAGCAAGGACTCTGTGCTTGCTTATTTGAGGAAAGCCGGGGATGCCGCAATGAAATGCGGAAGGAAAGACCTTGCCGCCATAGCGGACTTCAGGAGCGCAATCACATACGTCAAGTCCGGATATGCGGTGGAGGCCAATGACATTCTCAACCTATACCGTAACTCGACTATACCTGAGAAGGCTTTGAGAAGTTATTACGAGGCTGAGCATACCTACTGGGGAGAAACGATGGCCTACACCACTTCCAAGGAATCCTATGATGACAAGCTGAGAAAGCGGGATTCATTCAGGGCCAAGCTTCTGGAAATGGTGGAAGAAGGAACCTGGCAATGGCATTATCTTATGAGGGAGGCATTCCACGAGAAAGACGACAAAGAGGGAACACGGCTCCACTCCAAGGGGATGCTCGATGAAAGTGTCGAGAACTCAAGGGAATATGCCGAAGCCGCCTATTACTATGCCTACACCTTTGAAGAGCAGGGAGAGCAGGAATACTGGCTCATCCGTTCTGCCATTGCCGATATAATGTGCGCAACCAGGGACTACTCATCCCTGAACGACCTGTCCTGGATGATGTTCAACAAGGGAAACATTGACAGGGCATTCCGCTATGCAGCCGACCACTGCATGGTTGACGCATTGTATTTCAACGGGAAACTCCGCCCCTGGCAGATATCACAGTTCTTTCCGGAGATTGAGCAGGCCTACAATGAAAAGCATACCCGCCAGAACAGAATCACATTGTCCCTGCTCATAAGCCTGGCAATTCTATTCGCCATTTTGCTGGTTCTTGTAGGTTTTCTGTTCCGGAGACAACGAATCATCGAAGCTGTTAGGGGAAAACTTCAGGATTCCTATATGGAAATTGACAGCAGGAACCGCGAACTTGAGGAAATCAATGCCAGGCTTGTTAATCTCAATGCCAAGATCCAGGAATCAGACAAAGTGAAACAGGAGTACATCGCACTCTTCCTCGGAATGGTTTCCGACAATATCAGCACGACCAGGAAATACAAGAGCCGAGTGCTGAAATATATCCGACAGGGCAATACGAAGGCCATCACCGATGAGATTGAACAACAGGAACCTATTGACAATGATATACTTGAGTTCTACAAGATGTTCGACCAGGCCTTCATCAGCATCTACCCGGATTTCGTGGAGAAGTTCAACGGGCTGCTGGCTGACGGTGCGGAAATAATACCGAAAGGTGAAGATATCCTGACCCCGGAGCTGAGGATTTTCGCATTGATCAAGCTGGGTATAACCGACTCCAGCAGAATAGCATCACTCCTGCATTATTCCGCCAACACCATTTACAATTACAGGGCAAAGACAAAAAACAGGGCGCGGGGCTCCAGGGATGCATTCGAGGACGCCGTGCGCAACATCGTCTGACAAACAAATCAAGACAAAAATGAAAAAAGCAATGAAATTCGCCATCATGGCGACAACAATATGCTTGTCCGCTTCCTGCGGAAGCAACGTGAGCAAATCTTCCCTACCAGTCTATCTCGATGAAAGCCAACCACTTGAAGCAAGAGTGGAGGATGCTCTGTCCAGGATGACATTGGAAGAGAAGGTAAAGATTCTCCACGCACAAAGCAAATTTTCCTCAGCGGGAGTTCCCCGGCTCGGCATTCCTGATCTCTGGACCACGGACGGCCCCCATGGGATACGTCCCGAGGTACTTTGGGATGAATGGAACCAGGCAGGATGGACCAATGACTCCTGTGTCGCCTTCCCTGCATTGACCTGTCTTGCAGCTACCTGGAGTGAGGAAATTTCGGCATTGTATGGAAAGAGCATCGGCGAAGAGGCCCGATACAGGGAGAAGGATGTCCTGCTTGGACCTGGAGTCAATATTTACAGGACACCACTCAACGGAAGAAATTTCGAATATATGGGCGAGGACCCTTGCCTTGCATCGAAAATGGTGGTTCCATACGTCCAGGAGGTCCAGAAGAACGGTGTGGCCGTATGCGTGAAGCATTTTGCGCTGAACAACCAGGAGTCGTTGAGACACGAGTACGATGCAGTCATTGACGACAGGACATTGAACGAGATTTACCTCCCGGCATTCAAGGCTGCAGTCCAGGAAGGCGGAGCCTGGTCCATCATGGGGGCGTACAACCTGTACAAAGGCCAGCATCTCTGCCATAATCAATTCATTCTCAATGATATATTGAAGAAGGAATGGGGATTTGACGGAGCAGTCATTTCTGACTGGGGCGGATGCCACGACACTGACCAGGCAATCACCAATGGACTCGACCTTGAGTTCGGCACCTGGACCGACGGCCTGACAATGGGCGCAACCAACGGCTACGATGCCTATCATCTCGCAGACTCTTATCTTGAAAGGCTCAGGGACGGAAGAGCATCCGAAGAGGTGCTCAATGACAAGGCAAGGAGAGTGCTGCGCCTGAATTTCCGGACAGCCATGCGCAGGGACAAGCCAAACGGATCTCTCTGTTCCCCAGAGCATTATGAAGCGGCCAGAAGGATTGCAGACGAGGGAATCGTGCTTCTCAAGAACAATGACAATGTTCTGCCTATTGCCCGCAAGGCCGGCAGCAGGATTCTCGTTGTAGGTGAGAATGCAGTAAAAATGATGACAGTGGGCGGCGGTTCCTCCTCATTGAAAGTACAGAGGGAAGTTCTGCCACTGGACGGAATCAGGGCCGCTGCAGGCGAAGGCGTGACAGTGGATTATGAAAGAGGCTACGTGGGTGACGTTAGCGGCTCATACAACGGTGTCGTTACGGGCCAGGATCTCAGCGAGAGCCGTTCCGCAGAAGAACTGATTGAAGATGCCTGCAAGAAGGCGGCGGGAGCTGACGCTGTGATTTTCATCGGAGGTCTCAATAAAGCCAGGCATCAGGACTGCGAAGACTCCGACAGGCTCGGGCTGGAACTTCCTTACGGCCAGGGTGCTGTAATTGAGGCACTTGCAGCGGCGAATCCTAACCTCGCAGTGGTCATCATTTCCGGCAATGCAGTTGCAATGCCTTGGGTTGACAGGGTCAATGCCATTGTGGAAGCCTGGTACGGCGGTTCACAGTCAGGAGTTGCCCTGGCTGATATCATCTTCGGTGACGTGAATCCTTCCGGAAAGCTTCCAATGACATTCCCTGTCAAGCTGGATGACAACGGAGCACACGCTCTCGGAGCATATAATCCGGCTTCCACCGAGGCAAAATACAGTGAGGGAATTTTCGTAGGATACAGATGGACACAGAAGCATGACATCCGTCCTCTCTTTGCCTTCGGACACGGACTCAGCTACACCACATTCTCATATTCCGGGGCTGAAATCAGCCGCACATCAATGTCAGCTGACGGAACCGTTACCGTGAGCGTCAATGTCACCAACACCGGGGAGCGCGAGGGCAAGGAAGTTGTCCAGCTCTATATCGGAGATGACGAATGCAGCGTGGAGCGCCCTGTAATGGAACTCAAGGCCTTCCTCAAGGTCAGCATCAAGCCTGGCGAGACAGTCAAGGTCAGTTTCCCTGTAAATGCGGATATGCTGAAGTTCTACGGCAATGACGGCTGGACTCTCGAAAGCGGCTCATTCACCGCATACGTCGGGGCCGCCTCGGATGACATCAGGACTTCCGTCAAGTTCGATGTGAAATAACAATTGAAAGAGGCTGACCCAAAAGCCTGTCATAGCGAAGATAGCAATGCGGTTCTGTCATTTCGAGCGAAGCCCGAAGGGCGGAGTCGAGAAATCTATTCAATATAAACAGATCTCTCCACTCGCTTCGCTCGGTCGAGATGACAATTAATAGGCTTTTGGGTCAGCCTCTCATTATTCTAGAACTTCATATCCCTGACGCTCCCGTCCGCATTGACCGGAACAGAAACCGAACCTTCAGGAAGGTATTTCCTGTCAATCAGCAGCATAGGACTATCCCACAACTGGAGGCCAGTGAATTTTTGACGACCTGCCATAATATCACCACGATACCTTTTCACGGAATAAATCCTCCCTGTAATGAGCTCGACTAGAACAGGTTCCGCAAGAGACACACCTTTCAGCGTCAGGTCAATTTCCTGAAAATCAAGGTTGTCCGATGGAAGTTTGTCACTCATCCACATCACGGCACCTGCCATCTCCCCGCCAATCCTGACCCCGGTCAGGGAGAGTTTCCCGACCGAGTTCGACTCATATTCAATCGTCCTGTCAGGCACAAGCCCGGGAGTGAAAACATTGACAATATTCCTGAAAGTATAGAATGCAGGCCGCCTGTAAACAACTTCCTTGAGCAGGTTTGTCCTCAACATTCCGAAAGACTGCATCATATTGGGATACTGGAGATCGACGAATGTGAAAATTGAGCTCCTGATCCCAAGCATCCAGTCATTGAGCATTCTCCTAGCCACCCATTTGGCCTGGCTGTACTCGCTCCACTCGTGATACCTGAGAGCGTGGCCCCATTCCAGCACGCAAGGGCAGCCGCATTCACCCATAAACAGCTTAATATCAGGGCTATATGACATTACCAGTTCAGCCAGCTCCAGGATTCCGTCCACTGCGTCATCCGGATTCTCGAAATAAGGATGGAAACTGATATAGTCAATATCCCCGAGCACACCCTTCTGCTTCAGGATTTCCAGAAAGCCGGCGGTAAAGTCCAATGGCATTCTCGAAAGGGAGCCGGCAATGATTACGGCATCCGGGGATACTTTCTTGATTTCCGAAACTGTAGCAATGACAAGATTTGCATAATCCGAAGCGGAGTTGTTTCCACGACCGAGATTCGGCTCATTCCAGATTTCCCACTCATTGACCTTGCCCCTGTATTGGGTCACCATGGCATTTACATATTTCCTCCAGGCCTTCATTGTCCTTTCATCAGTAAAAATCCTGGAGCCCAGCGACTTCTCCGCTCCATACACAGGATTCCCGTATCCAAGGCTCATCCATGGCGTCAACCCCTCTTCAAGCAGCCCGTCCACAATATGGTCCAGCCAACCGAATTCATACTTCCCCGCCTCAGGCTCGCACTTGGCCCAGCCGCTCTGGATTCTAGCCGACCTTGCCCCAATCTCGCATAGCCAAGGTCTGTATTTGTCGAAATCGGCATAATCCCTGTCGAGAGTCTCACATCCTATGGACCAGAGCCCCGGAGAATTGACTTTGGTCGGGAGAGGAGCAAGGCGGCCAGCCAATTCCATTACAGGACCGCTCATATTGAGTCTTTTCCAGGTAACGGACCAATGAGGGGTCTCCGGACCACATTTAGACTCTGATGTATCTGCGGCATTTATCCGACCATTGAAAAACACGGAAATCAGGCAGACATAAGTCAAACTTAGAAGAAACTTGCTTTTCATAGAATCACTGATTGTTATACAGAATGCGGTGCCATGCATAAAATAATACCACACCACACTACACACCGCAAATATAGAAGTATTCAGTCAAAACACCAAAAAATTGAACCACAATGTCGCTCATTCGAGAAGAAATATTATATTAGTGGCGATAAACAAGTTTATTTGAATTTATGTCAAGACAAGCAATCGTGACAAGGTTTCTCAATACCTTGTCCACATTAATTGCCGCAGTTCTCCTATTGACTGCCACATCAGCGTCAGCCCAGACAGGAGGCACTGTAACGGGCATTGTGACAGATGAGAGCGGGCCGGTCATCGGAGCATCTGCCATTGTCAGGAGCGGCAGCCGGGCCAATGGAGCCACCGGAGGAAAGAATGTCAATGGAACCGTTACCGACATCAACGGTGAGTTCACATTGACCTCCGTACCCAGGAATGCGACCATTGAAATTTCCTGCCTCGGCTATGAGACGGTGGAAATCGTTTACACCGGGCAGCAGAGGCTCAACATTGAGCTGAAGACAGCTTCCGAATTCCTCGAAGGGACGGTAGTTACCGCACTCGGTATCAAGAGATCCGAAAAAGCATTGAGCTACAACGTTCAGGCAGTGGACGGAAGCAAGCTCACCGCCGTCAAGGATGCCAACTTTGTCAACTCCCTCAATGGAAAAGTGGCCGGAGTCACCATCAATGCGGGCGCGTCCGGCTCGGGTTCAGGTTCCAGAGTCGTGATGCGAGGCGTAAAGTCCATCACCAAGTCCAACCTCGCCCTCTACGTCATTGACGGAGTGCCTATGTACAACATGAACCTCGGAGGTTCCGGCAGCATTATGTCGGACCAGCCGGGAACAGACGGAGTGGCCGACATCAACCCGGAGGACATCGAAAGCGTAACAATGCTAACAGGTCCTTCAGCAGCAGCACTTTACGGCAATGCAGCGGCAGCCGGTGTAGTACTCGTGACCACCAAGAAGGGCCAGGCCGGAAAGACCACCCTCTCCTACTCGAACTCCACCACATTCTCCACAGTGGCAAAAATGCCTGAGATGCAGAGCCGTTACGGAAACGACGTCAACGACATCACCTCCTGGGGCGGGAAGGTGGACAACGACTACGACCCGAGGAAATTCTTCAGGACAGGGCTGGACGAAATCAACTCCATATCGTTCTCCACCGGCAACCAGAAGAACCAGACATACGCTTCGGCATCGGCCACCAACTCCACCAACATTCTCCCGAACAGCGGATACAACCGCTACAACTTCTCGGCAAGGAACACCACGACCTTCCTCGGGGACAAGCTCGTATTCGACTTCGGAGGCAACTACATTCTCCAGAACGACAAGAACCTCGTGGCCCAGGGACTTTACTTCAACCCTCTTCCGGGACTCTACCTCATGCCGAGAAGCGAAAGTTTCGACAATATCAGGCTGTACGAGAGATGGGACGAGGCCAAGGGCTACAAAGTCCAGTACTGGCCTTACGGAAGCGTCACCTCAGGTCTCCAGAACCCTTATTGGGTCCAGAACAGGGAACTCAGGGAGAACAAGAAGACCAGGTATATGCTGAACGCATCCCTGAAATACAATATCACGCCATGGCTCAACATCAGCGGCAGGGTGAAGGTTGACAACTATGCCAACCGCCTGACTTACAAGATGTACGCCTCCACCGACCTGCTTTTCTCCGGTGA
>JBJEBP010000128.1:0-2855 GCA_051870135.1 Candidatus Cryptobacteroides sp.
GTAGTCCTTGAGCCAGTTGATGTCCACGTTCGGGGAAAGCCATACCAATGAGCCTGGGATGGTGGCACGGCTATATCCGGACATAGGCAGATTGTCACTCTGCTTGCGGTTGTATGTGGCCCTGACGCCAAGGTTTATCCACTTGCTCACCTGCGAAGTAAATGATGCGCTGACCACCTGCCTGTTGTATCCGCTGTTCGGGGTAATCCAGGAGTTTCTTGTGTCAGAATATGATACACGACCGGAAGAGCCTTTGCCGTTATTTCCCTGAATCGTGATGGTATTCACCGTATTGAATCCGGTCCTGAAAAAGCCTTTATACCAATCCCTTGCAACCCAATCTGTCTTGTAGTAGGAGCCGTCCTCATTGACATTGCCGTACTGGTAGAACTTCTGGCCTTCAAAGCGGGGACCGAATGCATAATGGTTATTCGATGCCGAGATGCCTTCAGAGGCCACCTTGTAGAAGGAGTAATATGTCTCCTGGGTCAGGGAGTTCCTGTTTCCGGCTCCATACTCATTCTGGAAATCAGGCCAGTATCCGGCATCCTCCCAAGTGAATGAAGAACTCAGGGAAACTCCGATGCCCTTGTCTATCTTTCCGGATTTGGTTGTGATAACGATTGCACCGTTTACCGCACGTGATCCGTACAATGCCGTGGCGGAGGCACCCTTGAGCACGGTTACTGACTCGATATCCTCCGGGTTGAGATCGCTCGCACCGTTTCCATAGTCAATCGGCATATCTACGCTGGTAGCATCATAGGCCGACTTTGATGAACTCTGGTTGGATATCATATTGCTGTTGATCGGCACGCCGTCCACTACGAACAGGGCTTCACTCTTGGAAGGGTCAAGGGAACTTTCTCCCCTGAGAGTTACCCTGATGGAGCCTGAAGGGCCTGCAGAGGCAGAATCGAAATTCAATCCGGCGACCTTGCCCGAAAGTCCGTTCAGCCAGTTGCTTGTAGTCGTGTTGGTCAGGGTCTCATTGTCCACCTTGGTCACAGCATATCCAAGGGCTTTTTCAGAGCGCTTGATACCGAGAGCGGTAACGACCGTCTCCTCCAGCACCAGATTGTCCTCCTCAAGCCGGACATTGATCTTGGAATTGCCGCCAACCTTGATTTTCAATTCCTTGAATCCTATGCAGGAATAAATCAGGATATCATCTCCTGATGCCTGGATGATGTATTCTCCGTTATTTCCGGTGGTAGTGCCGTTGAATGTACCTGATATAACGACAGACACGCCAGGCAGCGGTTCCCCGTTGGCATCAGTGACCACTCCGGAAACCTGTTTTTTTGTCTGTGCCGGACTGACGAGGGAAACCGCCAGCGCCAGGGAGCACAGAATGATTGTCCGAATAATTGATTTCATAAACAAGTGTTATTAATTGGTCTTCATATTAGCAGCAGAATATTTGACCCGGCCCGGCCGGTATATGAGTTTTCCGAGAAAGCCTTTCGGCGAGACCATCTGCCGTGCAAGAATATCCTCTTCCCGGAATTTGGCCATATACAGTTCTCCACATTTCGTCCTCTGGTAATCGTATGATATGTAGATATATCCATCCTCATCCTGAAAACCTGTCGGATAGGAAATCCCGGACCTCTCGTCCAGAAGGAGATGTCCTTTCCAGGTTTTTCCTTCATCATCGGAAATGAATGATCTTAAATGAGAGCGCCCCTTGAGTTTCTTGTCGGGCATTCCGTGACGAACAAGCAGGAGATCCCCGCTCTGTAGCCTGGTTATGAAATGCCTGGAATTCACGTGGTCGGAATAATGTTCCGGTGCCGTCCAGGTCCGGCCTTTGTCAGATGAAAATGACTGGCAAATTCCTTCACCCGTCCTGGCTGTCATCCACCATCTCCCATCCTCAAGTTCAATGAAAATATGCTCGTCGAATGATGGAGAAGGGAAAAGCACGAAGCCCCTGTCCTCCCAGGTCTTACCCTTGTTTTCAGACACAAAGCAATGCGCTCCCCTGAGCGAGTCCAGCTCGTGATGTGCTTCCGTGAAAGGACTCTGTTCCCATCCGTCTTCCTTGGCGACATTGATTCTGCTCCTGACCCAGAGGCTGACAGGGAGAACCCACTCGCCTGTGGACATGACGGTCGGTTTGTTCAATGTACATCCGAAGCCAATGTAACGGGGTTCCGACCAGACCGGCTCATCCGCATCGGGGTTCTCACACACCGCACACCAGTTGCCTGAGCGGCCATCATAATAGGTCATTGCCTGGTCCAGAAACAGCCAGAGGCGGCCATCAGGGTCAGTCCAGAGTTGTCCGACAATAGTTCTTCTCTTGAAAGGCAGGGAGCTGTCATGAGGGTCAACAATGAATTCGACATCTGTCCACTTCTTTCCTCCGTTGTCACTCCAGTTCATCAGAAGATATGCATCAGCATTGTCACCTCCGCCGATGAAACAGTTCCAGATTCGTCCGCCGGGAGTTTTCTCAATGCCGAGAGTCATTCCATAATCCAGTGATTTAACGCTGTACTTGGCCCGGTCAGCCGGCGTCATTGCCCTTATCACAGGCGGAACCATTGCCAGGGAATCGCATACCGACAACATTTCCCCTGATACAAGTTCTTGAGAAAATGCCTGATTTTCAACAAATGCCGCCGCTATCGCAATAATAACGGCACAAAGAGATTTCCGTTTCATACCCGTTCCTGTTTCAGTTCTTCATAACCTTTCTTCAATGCTCCCATATCGGAGCCAAATGCCAGTGCAGAATACCCGTATTCTTCCAATTTTTCCCTATCTGCCATATTGCGTACCAGTATTCCCGCCTGTTTTCCGG
Source organism: Candidatus Cryptobacteroides sp. (assembly GCA_051870135.1). Lineage (GTDB taxonomy): Bacteria > Bacteroidota > Bacteroidia > Bacteroidales > UBA932 > Cryptobacteroides. The sequence goes on from JBJEBP010000128.1 coordinate 2,813, forward strand.
AAGCGGCAGCAGCCTTTGCAACCATCCTCAATGCCAAATCAAA
>JBJEBP010000129.1:0-11872 GCA_051870135.1 Candidatus Cryptobacteroides sp.
GACGCATTGGCAGACACGCCTGCGGCAAGTTTCGACCAGGCCCTTCAGGGCAAGGCTACGGGACTTATGGTCCTCTCCAATTCCGGAGAACCGAGTGCCACGGCATCATTTCAGATCAGGGGAACGAACTCCATCAACTCCGGCACCTCGCCACTCTTCATCCTCGATGGCCTTCCGATTTCGGCCTCCGACTTCAATGCCATCAGTCCCAATGACATAGAGTCCGTGTCCGTGCTCAAGGACGCATCCAGCACCTCCATCTACGGAGCCCGTGCCGCGAACGGAGTCGTGGTCATCACCACCAAGCGCGGACGCATGGCCGAGGATGCGCATATAACATTGCGCGCCCAGGCCGGCTTCTCCCAGATTGCCGGGAACAAGTGGAACCTGATGGATACCGATGAGCGCATCCAGTATGAGAAAGAAGTCGGGCTCACGGCGGGCAAGGATTACGAGAAGCTTGCCAAGACCGACATCAACTGGCTGAATGAGGTGTTCAACAAATACGCCCCTCTCCAGAACTACGAGCTCACCGCCAGCGGTGCGACCGAGAAGTTCAACTACTATGTGTCAGGAGGTTACTACAATCAGGAAGGCACCACGGCCGACTCTGACTTCAACAGGTACAACTTCAGGGTGAACCTCGAGGCACAGGCCAAGAGATGGTTGAGAATCGGTACAAACTCAATGCTGGCCTACGAGAAGTATGACGAGACCGTCGAGGGAGTCTATACCCTCAGCACTCCGATTTCCGCCGCCAGGTTCATGCAGCCTTACTGGAACCCGTACCGCCCGGACGGCTCCATCGCCTCCATCAATGACGGATCCTGGAAGGGTACCGGCGAGAACCCTCTGGAGTGGAGCAAGAACAATCCTTATACTACCAAGAAATACAAGGCCATAGCGAACTTCTTCGCCGAGGCCACCATCATTGACGGATTGAAGCTCAAGGTCCAGGCCGGTGCCGACTATACTCACGGTGCGGTCAATACCACGAGCACCCCAAGTTACCTTCCGAACAACGGCCAGGGCAAGGCGTCCAGGAATTCCTCGGATGCGTTCAACCTCACCGTCACCACAACATTGAACTACAATTTCGACGTAAGGAATGACCATCATTTCAATGTGATGCTCGGCCAGGAGGGCGTGGACTACAGGGCTGAGGGCTTCAGCGTTTCCACTGCCGGCCAGACCAACGACTATCTTCTCGATATCTCGTCAGCTACCAGGGCCACAAGCTGGTCAAGCTCGCATTCCTCCTATTCATACGTATCCTTCTTCGGCAGGGCCGAGTACAACTGGGGTCAGCGTCTCTACGCCGACTTGTCAGTCCGTGAAGATGGATCCTCCCGCTTCGGTTCCAAGGGCCGCTGGGCCGCCTTCTGGTCAGCCGGACTGATGTGGAACGCCAAGTCGGAGAACTTCCTCAGGAACGTGGACTGGCTGAGCAACGCCCAGGTAGCAGTCAGCACGGGAACCTCGGGCAACTCATCGATACCGAACTACGACCATCTCGCCCTCGTGTCGGGCGGCAAGGAATACTGGGGGCAGGCAGCCATCGGGCCATACTCCAAGGGCAATGAGAACCTGGAATGGGAGAAGCTATGGACCACTAACATCGCCCTCCACCTCGGCTTCCTCGACAGGATCAACCTCGACGCAGAGTTCTACAACAAGAAGACCACGAACATGCTGATGTCCGTGCCAATCAGCTATGCGGACGGCGGCTACGGCTTCAAGTGGGACAATGTGGGAGCGATGGTGAACCGCGGAGTGGAGCTGAATCTCGGAGTGGACATCTTCAGGACGAGGGACTTCAACTGGAATGTCAATGCCAACGTGTCCTACAACCACAACGAAATCAAGGAACTCTACAACGGCCTTGACGAGTACGTTGTATCGACGACGGGAACCAAGCTTGTGGTCGGCCACTCATACGGCGAGTTCTTCCTGAACAGGTTCGCAGGCGTGAACCCAATCAACGGAGACGCGCTCTGGTATGACAAGGACGGCAACATCACGAACGAGTTCAACGAGTCGGACAAGGTGATGGTAGGCAAGAGCTACATAGCCCCTTGGATGGGCGGCTTCGGCACGACATTGACCTGGAAGGGCTTGAGCCTCTCGGCACAGTTCAGCTGGGTTGCAGACAGGTGGATGATAAACAACGACAGGTACTTCGAGGAAGGCGGCGGCCTCTTCGATGCCTATAACCAGTCGAAGAGGATGTTGTACGACAGATGGAAGCAGCCTGGCGACGTGACGGACATACCGAGACACGGAGTGTCGCCGCAGTTCGACACCCATCTTCTGGAGAACGCCTCGTTCCTGAGGCTGAAGAACCTGATGCTGTCCTACTCGCTTCCTGCGCCGTGGATGGAGAAGACCCGATTCTTCAGTGGAATCAGGGTCTATGCACAGGCCCAGAACCTGCTGACCTTCACGGGATTCTCTGGTCTTGACCCGGAGTCGAGCAGCAATGTGTACAAGGCACAGTATCCGCTCGCCCGCCAGTTTACATTCGGACTTGAACTTTCATTCTGACAAAGGATATGACAAATTTCACAAGATACAATATCAAGGCGGCAACCATGGCGCTGGCGCTTCTGGTTTTCAGTTCGTGCCTCGAGAAATATCCGGAGGAGGCGATACCGGAGGAGAAGGCCATCACGACGGTCGATGAGGCGAACCAGTTCGTCCTCGGAATCTATGCCGACTACAAGAGCAGCGCACTGTACAGCGGCCTGCTGACATTGCTCCCGGATATACAGTCTGACCTGGTATATGCCGTGGACGGCTATTCAAATACCTACGGGGACGTGTGGAGATGGGAAATCCTCGCCACTAACAATGAAATCACCTCGGTGTGGGCGGCATTGTACAATGTCATCGGTGACTGCAACTTCTTCTTTGACTACGAGCCTTCGCTGAGGGCATCATTGACCTCGGACGACGACGTGGACTCATTGAACGAACTCTGCGGCGAAGTCCATTTCGCGAGGGCATTGGCCTACTCCGAGCTCATCAAATGCTTCTGCAAGGCCTACGAGCCCGGGACAGCGGACAAGGAACTCGGGGTCATCCTCGTGGACAGCTACCACAATCCGGGCAAGATAACGAGGTCCTCGCTCAAGGAGTCCTACGAGTTCGTGCTGGCTGACCTGGCAAAGGCCGAGGAGGGTTTGACCCTTGAAGGCGTTTACAGCTCCGTATATTTCAACAAGAGCCTCGTGAACGCCCTCTACGCAAGGAATTATCTCTATATGCAGGACTGGGACAAGGCCATTGAGTATTCGACCAAGGTAATCGAGGACGATGCCCTCAAGCTTTCCAGTGCCAGCACCAAGTACACCTCGTCCCAGTCATACTACGACTATATGTGGACCAATGACCTTGCGACAGAGGTTATCTGGCGCATTGGCTTCACCACCACTTCGTACGGCGGAGCCTTGGGCAGGGTATTCCTGAATTATAACTATGCCTACTACACTCCGGATTACGTGCCGGCCAAGTGGGCCCTCAATCTCTATTCGAACAAGGACCTGCGTTACAACGCATTCTTCACCAATATCACCACAGGCTACAGCCACGGCCTCACCTGGCCTCTGCTGATCAAGTATTACGGCAACGAGACCTTCCTCCAGAGCAATATCCTTCACGTGAATATGCCGAAGGTGTTCCGCCTCTCGGAACAGTATCTCATCCGTGCGGAGGCTAAATGCCGCAAGGGAGAGTTCGGCTCCGCTGCCAAGGATATAACTACCCTCAGGACAGCCCGTTACAGTGACTACGGTTCGACATCCCTTTCCGCTGACAACTGGCTCCAGACCATCAGCGACGAGCGTGTCAGGGAACTCTTTATGGAAGGCTTCCGCCTCCAGGACCTCAAGCGCTGGCACAAGGGTTTCGAGCGTACTCCGCAGACATCATCCGTAGCGAAGGGAAGCAGCCTCAAGATTGAGGCGGACGACCCTCTCTTCGTATGGCCGATCCCGCAGCACGAGCTCAACTCCCCGGGTTCCGATGTCCAGCCTAATGAAAGCAATCGATGAATATGAAAAAGATATATATCATAGGCCTTGCAGCGGCGGCGATAGCCGCCCTGTCGGGATGTCAGGAGAAGTTCACCACTTACTCCGGACCTTCATACATCGCCTTCTCGGATACGCTCAACATCTGTCCGGTGCAGCAGGGCGGAGAGGCATTCGACGTGATGATTGCCTCCACGAGGGCGACCGGCCATGACCGTACTTTCGCAGTGGAAGTCATTGACAGCGAGAGCAATGCTGTCTTCGGGCATCATTACACCATCCCTTCGCAGACCGTGGTGATTCCTGCAGGGGAACGCAGCACAAGTCTCAGGATAATCGGCAACTACGATGCGGTGGAATCTGGCGATTCACTCAGCATTACATTGAGCCTCGTGGCGGCCGATGATGAGAAATGGGACCTCTACGGCCAGAAGACCAGGGTCCTGCTGAAGAAAGTTTGCCCATTCGATATCAATAATTTCGCAGGACACTGTGTCGTAACGTCTTCATTCTGGCTCTATTACAACTCGTCAAATCTTGAACGCCTGACAACTTCCGAGGTCGTTGCCGATGAGGAGAACACAATCCTGATCAAGGATTTCCTGATGGAGGGATATGACCTCAAGCTCAGGCTTGACAATTCTGACATCCTCAACCCGACCGTAAGTCTTGGCGAGGAGCAGATTGTCGGAGATACAAGAATTGCGTTCAGCTACATCTACGGCGACGGTCTTATGCGCATGGTGGATGCTCCTATAACAAATTACCTCTTCCCGTGCGATAATTATCTTGTAATTTACACAACATTGTATGTCAAAGAAGTAGGAACGGTAGGGACATTTGTCAATATCGTTGAATGGATATCCGACGAGGATGCCGAACTGTACGAAAAATATTGAAAATAAAAAATAAGGAACAACAATATGAGAACAAGTAACTTTTCATTGATTCTGGCAGCCTCCCTGGCATTCGCCCCTATGACTGGCTGCAGCGACAACAATCCTGTTGAAAAAGAACCGGTATTCCCGGAGAGCAGCGATGTCAACATCTCGCTCGGCGAGGTGAAGACCCTTTCATTCACGGCCGAGGCCGACTGGAAGATTTCCATCGACAAGCCGTGGCTCGTATTCCTTGACAATGACAATGAGGTCAGCCAGCTCAACGGCGTGGCGGGCGATGTGACTTTCCAGATTACCACATCCAACGTGACATCCATATTTGAGTCCGAGACTGCCGAGATCAGCCTCACAATGAAGACAAAGACCCAGCCTGTCTTCAATGTGACCCGCACTCCTGAGGAGAGATGGGCCAAGATGTGGCATGTGCCTTCCGTTTCCACAGAGGAGCCGCAGGTCATTGAATCTCTCGACCTTGAGTTCGATGAGGGCTCATTCACAAGCCTTTCTTCTACCAAATTTACATTCACTGCCAATTATGACTGGGTAGTGGCATCTGTTCCTGAATGGATGCAGGTTACCCCTGACCTTTTCTCAGGCGAGGCAGGAGAGGATTTCGTTTCCAAGGATGTCAATACTTACGCCAAGATAAAGGATTACTCCGTCATGCCGTTCGCACAGACCGGCAAGATTGTAGTGACCGACAGGAATGGCGAGAACCCGGTGGAATTCAATGCGACATATTCCGGAATGGATGAGAATTCCGTAGTGGTCCTCAATGGCACAAGGCCGATGAACTCCACGAGAGGTGTAGGCTTCAACTATGACGGACACGTCCTCGGCACTGACTATGACCAGACCCCGACGGAGGAGACCGTCGCAGTGCTTTCGGCCTATGCCAAGGATATGGACTTCGAGGTGATGACGGTTGATGAGAGGGATCCTTATGGTATGGGTTCATACAATTGGTTCACGAACCCTTCCTGGCTTCAGGTAACTGTCAATGAGGACAAGACCCTTAGTGTTTCTGTTGCCGCCAATACCGGTGCTGCCAGGACAGCATACATTGTCATTGTTCCGAAAGCCCTCCAGCCGGAGAATGCTTCTTCCATGAATCAGGGCTGGTTCAGGCAGAATAAGGACAAGTTCCTTCCTACCGAGAATGCCCCGTCCAGCTATATGATTGTCATCAGCCAGAGGGAGATGCCGGTGACCGGTGGATTTATTGCCAAATGGGGTGGAAGCAAGGATATCACCTGCATTCCTTTCGCAGAATATGGCGGAGACTTTGCGGGCATCCAGCCTCACGAGTTGAGCTCCGTTCTTCCTGATGACAATACCTACGTTGCCGAGCTTGCTCCGGATCCGAACAATACATACGGCCTCCAGGTGGCCCCTCTCGGATTCGACGCGGAGTGGATGCCTTATGAGGACGGCTCCCTTGACAAGCCTCTATTTGAGCTGAAAGGCTATTCCGGCACTTGGGAGCAAGAGAATATGTTCGAATTCGCCTCTCTTTATTCCGGTGGCAAGACCTATTACGGTATATCATACAAGAGATCGGCTATTGATGCGGTTGCAACCAACAGTATGGCTTTCATGCTTTTCCGCAAGGATTCGACCGTTTCCAAGTACAAGTCGAACGCCGCCCTCATTCTTATCAAAAAGTAGTTTGAAATGCATCTGTTCAACAGAATATTGATACTATTGAGTCTGCTTGTCTTCTCCACGGCCCTCTTCACGGGCTGCGGGGAGGACGAGGTGGACAATCCGGCCGAGGGATACGGCTATGTGCAGTTCCATCTGTACAAGTCCGCATCCTATACCAAGGCAGCCAACGAGCTCGACTTCCTCTCGGATGCGGCGAAGCTCAGGGTGAGCCTGCGCACGGCTGACAATGATATCCTTACCCCGACAGTGACAGTGTCCTCTCCGGACAAGTCATTGGCCGAGTGGGGGATGCAGAGTGACAAGTTCGAGCTTGTCGCCGGAGACTATGTGCTGACTTCCTATCAGGTCCTCGATGCACTTGATTCTCCGATATTTACGGGTACTCCGTCAGAAGAGATGGTGATAAATGTTGTTCGCAACGGACTGGTTTACAAGGATCTTCTAATCGATGTGGTCGAGAGGGGCTTTGTCAATTTCACCCTTGTCAAGGATATTCCGGAGACAAAGGGTACCGGGGTTGACAAACATCCTTTTTATATGATTACTTCCGCCGACATCACCGTCAGGAATACCCTGACCCACGAGCGGGAGACATTCACGGGAATCAAGTTCCGCCATACGATGGGTATCGAGGACGGCTACACCACTGCCGTCAGCAAGAGCGACTCACTCGTGAACATAAAGGCCGGCACATACGAGGTAGTGTCATTCGTGACCTATTTCGATGCGTCCCGCTCTGTCCGTGAGACCTGCGACAATGTTGCGGCGAACAAGTTCACCGTGGAGGACAACAAGACATCCGCTGCCGATGTTCCTGTGACATTCGACCTGACAGCGGATTATCTCAAGGATGCGATTGCAATCAAGAAAATCTGGGAGGCCCTCGACGGCCCGAACTGGAAGGTTAAGTGGGACTTCGACTGCGATGTGGATCTCTGGACGGCCCAGTCAGGTATCCAGATTCACAGTGACGGCCGAGTTGCCACATTGAATCTTGCAGGACTTGGCGCAAAGGGTGCTGTGCCAGCCGAAATTGGAGACCTGGAAGAACTTCGCATCCTCCAGATTGGAACCCACGAGTTCGACCCGGGCGAGTCGCCTGTCAAGGCCAAGGGTTTGCGATATACTGCTTACAGCGAAGCCGAGCAACTCGAAGTAAGGGATTCATTCAGGAAGATGTACGTCGCCAATTCCGACCCGCGCTCCATCTTCCCGGAAGAGATGCGTCTTGCGTTTGAACTCGCCGGCGACCCTTACCGTGAAAGTGAAGGAACGCTCAGGCCTTATCCTTCATCGGCATCCGACCCGTCTGTGAACTATGCTTCGGGCATTACATCGCTGCCTCCGGAGATAAACAAACTCAAGAAACTCCAGTACCTCTATATCGCCTACGCACCTCTGACAAGCCTTCCGGATGATATGTCAGGTCTTGAGGCGGTGACCGATGCGGAGTTCTTCTATCTCCCAGAAATGACTGAGTTCCCGAAAGGTCTCAAGACAATGCCGAAGATTCAGATGCTCGCATTCTCCAGCAACTCCGGCGTTTCCTCGCAGGAGATGTACGACGGCCTGGCTGACTTCTGCACTGGAGCGGCAGCCAAGACACTCCAGGGCCTGTATATCCCGAACAACAATATCGAGGTGTTGCCAGACCTTCGCCCTCTTGAGAGGCTCTCAGTGCTGAATGTGCAGTACTGCGGTCTCAAGAAGTTCGAGGCCCCGTTCGGCAAGTCCCATTATTTCAACCAGTTCTACGCCGGTGGCAACGAACTCACATCTCTTCCTGTGGATGAGAACGGGTATTTCTTCGGCATTGACTACAACACCGAGACCATCAGCTTCACTGACAACAAGTTCACGGAACTTCCCGATATGTTCGAGGCCTCATCCATCCACACGATGGGTACATTCGACTTCTCATTCAACCAGATCAGCGAATGTCCGGGCTTCAACGGCGGACAGTTCAGGGGGATCAACTGTGAGATACTGAATCTCAGCTACAACAAGTTGAAGAAATTCCCTCGCTGGATTGGAGAAAGCGGATCAAGAATTACTTATCTCCAGCTTCAGGGCAACGGGATGGAGGAGATTGAGGAGGAGGCTCTCAACGGGGAAAATCTTCAGTTCATAACCACTTTGGACATTTCGAGGAACTGCCTCTCCAAACTGCCTTCTAACTTCACTTCGAGGACATTCCACTATCTGCAGGCGATAGATATGAGCTACAACAGGTTTGACGCATTCCCTTACGGAGCTGCCAACAACCAGTATCTCCATGTCTTCATCTTCCGCCATCAGAGGGATGCCAACGGAAACAGGTGCATGAAGGAGTGGCCATCCGGAATCGGAAGCGGTCTCTACGGCCTGAGGGCCCTGTATCTTGGTTCCAATGACCTGAGGGTCATCAATGACAAGCTCTCGTACCTCATCTACAACCTTGATATCAGCGACAACCCGAACATTGTCCTCGACGTGAGCAACATCTGCCCTTACATTGCTGCCGGGATGTTCAATCTCATATACAGCCCTGACCAGGATATCAGGGGTTGCGACGATTATCTGAATCTCAACAAATGACAATCTCCGATATGCGAAACAAAATATTAATATCAATGCTGGCAGCCGCCACCGTCCTGTTTGCGGTGTCCTGCGAGGATGAGGCCCCGCTCAAGGGCTTCTCCATCGGGACAACTGAACTGGCCCTTCCGGCTGACGGAGGACTTGAGACAGTCCATATCGAATCCGACGGAGACTGGATTGCAAACTCCACTGTGCCGTGGATAACTGTCTCACCTACAAATGGTTATGGTTCAAGGGACTGTAGCATCAAAGTGGATACCACATTGCTTGCCAATGACTCCAGGCGAGGTCTTGTCCGCTTCACAAGCAAGGCCGGCGAGAATCTCGACCTCAATGTCACCCAGCTCGGCTACGAGAACATGATAGTTCTCTCCACCACCGAGGTGGAACTTCCGAACTATGCCGCTTATGGCAAAAGATACTTCGATGTCAGCCTGACCTCCAATGTTCCTGTGACAATGACCATTCCTGCCGAGTCTGCCTGGATTACCGCCAAGGACCCGGATCTTGAGTCGCTTCTCGACAGGGGAGCCCGTCCGCGTACCGTCAAGCTCAGGTTCACCTGGGAGAGCAACAACCGCCCGCAGGAGCGTCTTGCCGAGATTACCTTTGATGCGGCCAACGGTACCGAACTTGCCCGCAAGGATGCCCTGAAGGTTATTCAGGAGAAGGCGGACGAGATTGCCGACAACCGTGAAGGTGACTCATTGGCCATCGTAGGCTGTGCCCGCTCACTCAATTACGATATGTCCAAGTATGAGGGCGAGAAGATGGACAATTGGGATTTCATACAGTTGTGGGAACCGACCGACGAGAACTTCACCGAAGACAAGAGGGGAAGGGTGAGATACCTGAAGTTCCAGTTCATGAATACCAAGGACGGCATCCCGTACGAGATTCAGTTCCTTACCAAGCTTGAGTCCCTGAGCATCTTCAGCAATGCCAACGAGTTCCTCAAGAGCTTCGGGACCGGCGAATATCTTGCCAAGCTTACACAGCTCAAGCAGTTGCAAATCTATGCGTTCGGCCTTGACCGGCTTGACGAGGACTTTGCCAATCTCAAGAACTTGGAATATCTCGACATTTCCGGAAACAACTTCAGCGAAGTGCCAAAGATTCTCACTCCAGAGAACTTCCCTAAGCTCACAGCGCTTGATCTTTGCGCTAACAGGAGGAGAATTATCTACGATATGTCCACCACGACTGTTCCGCAGTCTGAATGGGGCGGCTTCAGCCTCAATGATGCGCATAATTTCCCTACCTGGCTGCTTAAGTGGGAGAATCTGGAATACCTTCGCCTTTCCAACAACTATATGCAGGGAGAGATTCCTGATATGGAGGATTATGATGTCCGTTGGACCGAGGAGGATCTCGCCGTCAATGACACCCTCCCTCGTGGAAATAACAATCCTGCAGGATACAGTCTTGTAGGCAAGCCAAAGGTCCTTCCGAACTGCAAGTTCTTCGCGGTCAACCTGAACCTCTTCAAGGGCAAGATTCCGGAGTGGATCCTCTATCATCCGAACCTTATGGAATGGGTTCCTGATATGCTTGTATTCAATCAGGATGGGAACCTTACTGACATGGACGGCAATTATCCTGGATTTACCAATGTGCCTGTCACACCTGATTATTATTACGAGGCTTATCCATTGAAGAAGCCTGAAGACTACGATGAGTGATGAACAAGATTAACATATTATACAAATTCCTGCCTGTGCTTGTTCTCGGCCTGGCCATGTCCTGCTCCGTAAATGAGAAGGATAGCCTCGTCCCGGACGCCGTAGATGACGCTGCGACAATAGTCAACTCCCCGGAAGGGGCTATCGCAGGCGAACTTATCATCAAGTTCAGGCCTGAGTTGTCGGACCTTCTTGACAAGGCCTGCCTCACGAAGTCCGGAGCGGGGGAAAGGAAACTTGCCCGTCTCGGAATCAATACGGTCGATGACCTGATGGAAATAATCGGAGGATACGAATTCGAGCGTATCTTCCCGGTGGATCCTAGAAGCGAGGAACTTACCCGCAAGGAAGGTCTCCATCTATGGTACATAGTACGTTTCGACGAGAATACCGATGTCATTGAAGCAGCCCGCAAGCTCGCCTCCCTGGGAGAACTCTCGAAGGTGGAGTACAACAAGGAAATCATGCGCAACAATTCGGCCAAGGCCGTGCCTTTCTCGCCGGCTGCCGCTGCCTCCTCCGTCTTCAATGACCCTGGTCTGGCCTGGCAGTGGGGATACATCAATACCGGTTCGATTCCTGATGAGGAACTCAGGAACCTCGAGGCGGGGGATGACGTGAATTGCGCCGATGCCTGGAAACTCTGTGGTGGAGACCCTTCCATCATCGTTGCCGTAATGGACGAGGGAGTGATGTGGTCACATCCTGATCTTCAGGCCAATATCTGGACCAATGAGGACGAAATCTACAAGTCCGCCGAGGACAATGACGGGAACGGCTACGCCGGTGATGTACACGGTTACAACTTCGTCAGCGACAGCGGCGTAATAACCTGGAGCGATATCAATGACACCGGACACGGCACCCACGTGGCAGGAACCATAGCCGCCGTCAACAACAACGGAGAGGGGGTCTGCGGCATTGCCGGTGGTACCGGGAACAATGACGGGGTCAAGATAATGTCCCTGCAGATTTTCTCCGGCGACCGCGGAGTGTCCAATGCCAATGAAGT
>JBJEBP010000130.1:0-2849 GCA_051870135.1 Candidatus Cryptobacteroides sp.
CTATTTCTGTGCTTTCGCCTTTCCGGCAAAGAGAGTGTATATATGATTTGACGTCTATAATTGTGGGCAATTACATTTTTATTTTTCCAAAGTTACAACCTAAATTCCAAACCTGTTCCAACTCAATCCAGGAAATTCATCTTTGACATCTCGCTGGCCTTGATGCTGTCGACGATGTCGATGTAGGGTTTCATCGCCTGGTTGGTGTACTGGGGAAGGACACGGTTGTTCTTCATCGGGATTGCCCTGTATTTCTCCAGAAGGCTTCGGATCACATCGTTGATTTCAATCTGTACGCTGTCGGCGGTCTTGATCGTAGTAACCTCCAGATGATCGCCTTTGACGTCGGACCAGCAAAGAGCCTGGGCATCTTGCCGTAGGTGCCCTCCGACCATGCGTTCATTGTACCGCAGTCATCCATGAATTCATCGAAAACCGAAAGAAGGCTCTTGGGGCGTGCGGCCGGAGGAGTTGAACGCTGGGTCTTCGGAGTGATGAAACGGCTGATCTTTTCCTCGAACTTGTCCTGAAGCATCTGCTCGTCGGGGTTGATGTCGTTCGCCTCGAAGTATTTGATGGTGTCCTTCATCTGGTCGCGCAGCATTCTCAGCCTGCTGTTCATCGAGCTTGCCGTTTCACCGCGCACGACAGTATTTTATAACTATCTGAAAATCAAACACATTGTTTTTTAGAAGTTGCTCGGTGGCATCAAGTTGATAGCACCAAGCATATTATTGATACTAACTCATTGATAATCAATGATAGCCCTTGCTCGGTGATTTGCTCGAAGCACTTAGGAGTTCCCCTTTATCATAATTATTTATCGTTATATGACTCCAGTCCATAGGATTTACAAATAATTGATGTATTTTTGTGCTCATCAAGATACACGGGCAACGAAGAATTGCTTAAAAACAAATGCTTATGAAAACTGCTCATATTTTCAGTATTGTTGCAGGATTTATATGTTTGGCATCCTGCTCTGATATCAATAGGGTTGATGTAAAGAACCCGATTACTATTTCATCACCGTCCCCTACAGAACAGCTGACCAGGGTATCATTGAATGATACTCAAATCGGTTATGTAGAAGCAGGGAACCGGATGTCTTTCAGATTTCTCAGGGAAATGTATGACGGGGAGAATTTGATATGTTCTCCGCTGAGCCTTCAATATGCCCTGGCAATGACGGCCAATGGCGCAAGTGGCGAGACTCTTCAGGAGATTATTGACTTCCTGGGATATGGGGAAGAAGGCATTGATGCCTTGAATGAATACAATAGAATATTGTTGGAGCAACTGCCTGCGGTTGATCTTGATGTCAAACTGAAGGTGACGGATGCGCTGTTGGTAAATGACGAATTTCCGTTGTTGCCATCGTTCAAGAAAACAACTGAAGAAAGCTATTACGCAGCAGTTGACAATATGGATTTTTCGGATCCAGTACAGATTGCAGCCCGGATCAATCAATGGGCGAGGAGAAACACCAACGGCTTCATTGACAAGGTGCTGGACCCTTCTGATATAACCGAAGATGCGGTAGCATTCATCATGAATGCTCTCTACTTCAAGGCCAAATGGGCCGGAAGTGAGTATAGCCCTATGTTTCTTGAGGAGGGTACAAGGTCTGAGAATTTTCATCTTAAGGATGGCAAGACCGTGGAGGTCAGGATGATGAGGAATACCAGATACCATGAGTATGCTGAAATGGACGGCTACAAGGTACTGGTCCTCCCATATTCCAACGGCAAATTCAATATGTATATTCTACTCCCTGATGAAAACGACATTGAAGGGCTGATCGAGAAATTGCAGACGACATCGTGGAGCGATATTCTGGCCAGTCTGGAACAAGATGCAGAAGTACACGTCAAACTCCCTAAATTCAATATCGAGAACAAATACAATCTTAACGATGTACTCAAGCAACTAGGTGTCAGGAAAGCATTTATACCTGACGTTGCTGAGTTTTACAGGATGTTTGAACATAAGGATGACTACCGCTATTGGATAGGAAAAGTCATCCAGAAATCCCGCATTTCAGTGTCAGAGTGGGGTACTGAGGCCGGTTCTGTTACAATCGTTGACATGGAAGGTGTGGCTGACGCCGGTCCTGGCAAGAAAGAAATCAATTTCTTTGCAGACCATCCGTTTGTGTTCATTATCGGCGAAGAAACCTCCGGAACAATTCTTTTCGAAGGCGTTGTCATGCAACCTTAATGAATCTTCCTCCGGCAGTCAGGACAAAGTCCCTTCATGACACAGTTGATTTCCTCGACCTCGAAGTCCTTCGGCAGGGGAATGCTCGATGTCGTGATGTCCTTGATGCAGAATGTCCTGTGGCAGGATGTGCAGGTGAAATGAATATGGGAGGTGTGATGGGACGACCCGCAGGTGCAGAGGCAGTAAAGCTTGGAGCCGCTGCCATTGTCCACCTCGTGAAGTATATGGTGCTGAAGGAAGAGGGTGAGCGTGCGGAACAGGGTGGATTTGTCCACGGTGTCCAGCCTCTCCTCCATCTCGGAAAGGTTGAATGTCCGGTCAATGCGGACTATCTCCTTGAAAATGAGCAGTCTGATGGCAGTTGGACGTATGCCCGCCTCATTGAGAATCTCTTCCTCTTTGCACATTGTTTTAGTTCAAATGTTATTTTTGCAATGAGGGTGACTGCAAAGCCACCCTCAATACAGTTATGTGTCAAGATTACAATGTCCTCTTGATTTCGACAATCTGGAATGCCTCGATGATGTCCCCAGGCTTGATATCATTGTACTTGTCGATGCCGATACCGCATTCCATTCCGCACATTACCTCCTTGGCATCGTCCTTGCCCCTCTTGAGGGATGAAA
>JBJEBP010000131.1:0-2843 GCA_051870135.1 Candidatus Cryptobacteroides sp.
ACCTGTTAGCGAGCCGTTTCCACCTATGACGATTAATGCGTCAATGCCGAATTTCACGAGATTGTCGTATGCCTTCTGCATTCCCTCCGAGGTCATGAAGTCCTTGCTCCTTGCAGTCTTGAGGATTGTTCCTCCCCTCTGGATGGTGTTGCTGACACTTTCGGAGGTAAACTCCTTGATTTCTCCGTTGATGAGGCCTTCATATCCACGATATATGCCCATCACTTTCATTCCATTGAAAATAGCTGTCCTTGTGATGGCCCTGATGCAGGCGTTCATTCCCGGCGCGTCTCCTCCGGATGTGAGGATGCCTACCGTCTTGATTTCTTTTCCCATATCAATTTTTGTTTTCCTGTACTTATCATTAATTTTGCAAATATAAAGAATTTGAAAGTTCCTTTCACAAATAAGGAGAAATTTATCAATGAAAATAGGAAATATTGACCTTGGGGATAAGCCGGTTCTTCTCGCTCCGATGGAGGATGTGACGGATGCTTCGTTCAGGATTGTCTGCAAGAAATATGGTGCTGATATGGTCTATACGGAGTTCATCCCGTCGGACGGGCTGATAAGGGATGCGGCCAAGGCCATTGCCAAGATGAGGACATCCGATGAGGAGGCCCCGATTGGCATCCAGATATACGGGAACAACCCTGAGTCAATGGTGGAGGCTGCCAGGATGGCCGAGTCGGCCGTAGAAATTGCAGGAGGGCACGGATGCGACATCATTGACATCAATTTCGGATGCCCGGTGAGCAAGATTGCGGGGCGCGGGGCAGGTTCGGGGATGATGAGGGAGCCGGACAAGATGGTGATGATCACCAAAATGATAGTGGATGCAGTCAAGAAACCTGTGACCGTCAAGACCCGGCTCGGCTGGGACGATGACTCCAAAATCATCGTGGAACTCGCAGAAAGGCTTCAGGATACTGGTATCCAGGCACTTACAATACACGGAAGGACAAGGTGCCAGATGTACAAGGGGGAGGCCGACTGGACATTAATCGGCAAAGTGAAGGACAATCCGAGGATGCATATTCCCATAATCGGCAATGGTGACATCAATTCTCCGGAAAAAGCGCGGGAAGCCTTTGACCGTTACGGAGTTGACGGCATTATGGTAGGCAGGGCATCCTTCGGGCATCCCTGGATTTTCAAGGAAATCAAGCATTATCTCTCTACTGGTGAACTGATTCCGCCGATGTCTGTGAAGGAAAGGGTTGACCTTGCGAAATGGCATCTCTCATTGTCAACCGGGCTCAAGGGGCCTGTAATCGGGGTACTGGAGATGCGCCGTCACTTGTCCTGCTATTTCAAGGGCCTGCCTGATTTCAAGGAGACCAGGATGAGGCTGGTGACTGAGCCGTCAGCAGAGGAATTGACAAAGATTCTGGACAGGATTGCGGAGAGATGGGGAGATTGCCCATTGACCCAAAGTTCGAGTGTTTACGGAGTATAAATAGGAAATATTGACCTAAAACATTTAAGCGACGTTTATTCTCATTTATGAGAAAATATTGCTATCTTTGCGTCCTATGCTTGACAAAGTACTTCTTGCACCATATTATTGGACCCTAAAACTGAGGCACGCTCTCTACAACCGTGGCATTTTCAAGGTCCAGAAATGCGAGGTCCCGACCATCTGCATCGGCAACATCACTGCCGGCGGTACGGGAAAGACTCCGCATACTGAGATGATTATCAGGGCTTTGCTCGCAAGCGACGAATGGAACGGGAAGCATATTGCAGTTCTGTCAAGAGGTCACAAGAGAACAAGCAGCGGATTCCAGCAGGTTCTGGAGGATGACAGTGCCACCTTCGCCGGTGACGAGCCGCTCCAGATAAAGAACAAATTCCCGGAAGTTACAGTGGCAGTTGACCGCACGAGGGTGGAGGGATGCGATTTCCTTCTTCATCCTGAGAAACTTTCCACAGCCAAGGCTGCAAGGAAATGCGTTCACAAGGATATGAAAAAGGCGGAAATCGTAGTTCTGGACGATGCTTTCCAATACCGCTCCCTCGAGGCATTCTTCAACATTGTATTGGTGGATTACAATAGGCCCGTGAGCAAGGACCACCTCCTTCCCTTCGGAAGGCTGAGGGATCTCCCGGAGAGGCTTTACCACGCCAATGTCATCATTGTCACCAAATGCCCCGTTTATATGGAGGACTGGGAGAAGATTACCTGGGCCAAATCCTTGGGCATCAAGGATTTCGACCCCGAAACCTGTCAAGGTACGGACCCTTTGGGCAAGAAGATGACAGTACTTTTCACTACCATTGACTATTGTCCTCTCGAACCCGTGTTCCCTGTCAATGACAAGCATTATCTCTATTCGAAGAATCTGATTCTGGTATCCGGGATAGCGTCAGACACTCCTCTCAAGAGATATTTGAGCGATTCCTACAGCATTGTCAAGCATTTCAAGTTCTCCGACCACCACAATTTCACCGGCCTGGATATCAAGCGCATCCGCCAGGCCACCCGCAAATGGCCCACATCCGTCATCGGGACCACTGAAAAGGACAGCCAGCGTCTCCGCGGTTGCCGCAAAATCGAAGATTCCCTGAAAAAGAAGATGTTCCAGATTCCAATCCGGGTGGATTTCCTCTCCGACCACGAGAAGGAGGTTTTCAATGCCACTCTCCTCGGTGCATTGAGGTCGTTCAAAGGAGAATGATTCCATGAAATATCTGATAGTATCCGACATACACGGCTCGTTGCCGAGGCTGGAGAAGGTTCTCAAGTTTTTCGGCCGCGGGAGTTATGATTTGCTCCTGATTCTAGGCGACATATTGAACTACGGTCCGCGAAACGGAATTCCTGAAGGCATTGATGCACA
>JBJEBP010000132.1:0-2842 GCA_051870135.1 Candidatus Cryptobacteroides sp.
CGTGGACGATGCCATTGTCGATGTGGAGAATGTATTCAAACATCTAAGGGCAAACAGGCAACTACCTGAAAACCAGCGCAAAAAAGTATTGGACGTGGTCTTCGAGGCCTCCCGCGAGGTCAGGATGCCGATTCTCAATTCCACATTCATCATCGTGGTCAGCTTCATTCCGCTTTTCTTCCTCACCGGGATG
This sequence comes from Candidatus Cryptobacteroides sp., assembly GCA_051870135.1. GTDB lineage: Bacteria > Bacteroidota > Bacteroidia > Bacteroidales > UBA932 > Cryptobacteroides. The sequence continues at coordinate 194 of JBJEBP010000132.1, forward strand.
GAAGGCAGGATGCTCAGGCCGCTCGGAATCGCTTTCATCACGGCCCTCTTCGCATCTACCTTCGTCGCATTGACATTGACCCCGGTGCTCTGCAGCTATCTCCTGGGCAATGAGAAAGGTGACAGGAGGGGCCAGGACCCGGCAATGGTCAGATGGCTCAGGAAATGGTATGAAAAGGCATTGAACTGGACATTGTCCCACCGCAAGACCATACTTGGCGGAGTGGCGGTCCTGCTCGGAGTGGCGATTGCCGTATTCTGCACCCTCGGCAGCAGCTTCCTCCCGGCCTTCAACGAAGGCTCTTTCACCATCAATGTCAGCACTTTGCCGGGTGTGTCGCTGGAGGAATCCGACAATGTGGGCCGGATGGCAGAAAATCTCCTTCTGTCCGTGCCTGAAATCCGTACAGTGGCCCGCAAGACCGGTCGCGCGGAACTGGACGAGCATGCCATCGGTGTCAATGTTTCCGAAATCGAGGCCCCGTTCGAACTGGACAGGAGGTCCAAGTCGGAGGTCCTTGCCGAAATCAGGTCCAAGCTTTCCACCATACCGGGAGTCAATATCGAGATTGGCCAGCCGATTTCTCACCGTATCGACGCAATGCTTTCCGGAACCCGGGCCGGCATTGCGATAAAACTGTTCGGTACCGACCTGAACCGCATGTTCGCCCTCGGCAACCAGATAAAGAGTGAAATCTCAAGCATCCCGGGAGTGGTTGACCTCAATGTCGAGCAACAAATCGAAAGGCCTCAGCTCCAGATAGTTCCGAAGCGTGGAATGCTGGCGAAATATGGCGTGACACCTTCCGAATTCTCCGATATGGTCGAGGTATATCTGGCAGGCCTCCCTGTCTCCCAGGTCTATGAAGGCAACAAGGTATTCGACCTCACGGTCAAGGCGGATGACAGTTTCAGGACTACGATGGAAGCCATCGCGGATATGCCTGTGGACGTGGCCGGCGGCAAAGTGCCGTTCAGTGAAATCGCAGAGATCCGCTCGACCTCCGGCCCGAATACGATAAACCGTGAAAATGTCTCCCGCAAGATTGTGATTTCCGCCAATGTTGAAGGCGGTGACCTTCAGGGAGTTGTAAAGGAAATCGAGAAGACGGTCAATGCCAGGGTTAGCCTGCCTGAAGGCTACCATATCGAGTACGGCGGCCAGTTCGAGAGTGCCCAAAGTGCTTCCAGGACGTTGCTGCTGACCTCCCTGATGGCAATATTCGTCATCTTCCTCCTGCTCTACGCCCAGTTCCGCAAGGTCAGCCAGGCCCTGGCCGTGCTGCTCAACCTGCCTCTGGCATTGATTGGCGGAGTCTTCGCTGTATTCTTTACGGACGGCATCATCAGCATCCCGGCCATCATCGGCTTCATATCCCTCTTCGGTATTGCCACCAGAAACGGAATGCTCCTCATTGAGAGGTACAATGAATTGACAGCCAATGGATTGCCTCTGCGGGAGGCGGTGATGAAAGGCTCATTGGACAGGCTCAATCCGATATTGATGACGGCCCTGACATCGGCCCTTGCCCTGATTCCCCTGGCCCTCGGCGGTGACCTTCCGGGCAATGAAATCCAGAGCCCTATGGCCAAGGTCCTGCTCGGCGGCCTGCTGACCTCGACAATGCTGAACGGCTTCATCATCCCGGTGGTCTATATGCTTATCAGCAAGACACGCGGGGGCAACTCCGCTCCGGCATCGTCAAACTCAAATTCGTAACGAAATGAAAGCTGTATATATACGTAGAATATTCATTGGAATTGCCTTTGTTCTCGCCCCGTCATTGTTTGCCTTAGCCCAGGACGGAATAGACGGCATCCTCTCCGGCATTGAACAGAACAACAGGGAACTTTCAGCCCTGCGCTCCCGCATTGAGGCGGACAAATACGGGTACAAGGCGGAGAAGGCCCTTGAGGACCCGGAATTCGGCTTCAACTATCTCTGGGGCAATCCGGATGAGGGGCAGAGGAAGGATTTTTCCATAACCCAGACCCTCGACCTGGCCCTGCTTTTCGGCTCCAAGGGGAAACTGGCCAATACCAAGGCTGAACTTTCCGATCTTGAATATCGTGTGGAAAGGCAGCGCATCTTGCTGGAAGCCAATAAATTGTGCCTTGATATAATATACCGCAACTCACTTGACAGGGAACTCGGACGCAATCTCGCCCAGGCAGATTCGCTCAAGACCTTGATGGAGAAACTTTACAATGAGGGCAGCATAGGCAGGAAGGATTACGGAGAGGCCGCCCTTTCCGCCACCCTTGCCAAGAGTGAATTCAGCCGTAACAGGATTGAGAGGGACAACCTCCTCACTGCCCTTGCAGGGATGAATGGGGGAGAGCCTGTCCAACTGACTGTCAATGAGTTCCCGCAATCCGGAATGCTTCCGGCCGATTTCGGGCAATGGTATTCCGAGGCAGAGGCCGGCAGCCCGGTTCTAGCATACGTGGCGCAGCAGGTCAATGTCAGCGGACAGGCCCTCAAAACAGAGAAGATAGCCAATGCTCCCAAACTTACGGCCGGGTATATGAGCGAACTCGTGACAGGAAGCGAGTTCCGTGGCCTGACCCTCGGAGTGTCCATCCCTCTCTGGTCCGTAAAGAACAATCTCCGTCAGGCAAAGGCTTCCTACGATGCGTCCGTGAAGTA
>JBJEBP010000133.1:0-11809 GCA_051870135.1 Candidatus Cryptobacteroides sp.
GCCATATATTGATTTTCAATGAGTTAGCATTGAAAATTATGCTCGGTGGCTTCAATTTGAACTCACCGGGCACGATGATATGGCCTACAGATACCTGTAGCGGGTTTACCCCTGCTCGGTGTTTAGCACGAAGAAATGTTTCCCTCGCTGATGGTTATGTACGACAATTAGTGATAATCTGAGTCATTATCCGCAATTCGTAAAGAACAGCTTATCGCTCTTAGAGTCGAGGTTGACCCAAAAGCCAGTCATATCGAAACACGCTGTGCGCAGTCGAGATATCTATTGATAATCAAATCGTTATACAGATCCCTCCACTCGCTTCGCTCGGTCGGGATGACAGAAAAGTGGCTTTTAGTCAGCCTCCTTTCGTAAAGAACTGTCTATTCTATTTGTTTGCAGGCGAGATGCCCGGTCAGGCCGGGCATGACGGAAAAGTCAAGCCGGGCATGACGAGACAGTTGTACGAATTGCGGATAAACAATAAATCGTACAACTTCTGCCAATAAGTTACATTCTTTCAAGGATTACGTGATGCTCTATTCTCGTGACATTCATCTGGAACCGGAGCTGCCATTCTGTGATATCGTGAGGCAGGTTGGGTGTCCCAATGGGAGCATTTCCTTTCCATCGGGATTCTCAATTTGACCCACGAATGCTCAGATTGGGTGGGTGGGGGTGCAGATGAATGTCACGAGATAGACAACTCATATTGCTACCACGACCTTTCTAACTATATGCGCATTGCACCCTCCACGGAAATAGCCTTTAGAGTGGATGGTGCGTCCAGTTGACATTGCACTCTCCACGAATAGCGCCTTCAGCGTGGAAGGTGCCGTTCTGGATGCTGCACCCTCCACGATTCAGGGCTCCAGCGTGGATGGTGTGTACCTCTGTGGTATTGCACCATCCACGATAAGCGCCTTCAGCGTGGATGGTGCGGCCAGAGGAAAGGTTTACGGGATATGCGATTGGAATGCTATCGGGGGGTTCTTTGGCAAGGGGATTCCCGGTCAGCCGGGGAGGGCGCAGCATGGCCAGCAAGAGGAAACTCTGCATGGGGAAGACGCAGAAGGGTCAAAACGGGGACGAGGAAAATCAGAACACCAAATCAAAAATAAGCAGGGTGACGAAACCCAAAACAAGGGAATATGTGGCGTATTTCTCGTAACCGTGGGCGTGGGTCTCGGGAATCATTTCATCACTGACTACATACAGCATTGCACCGCCGGCAAAAGCCAGCATTACAGGCAGGAGAAGCGGTGAAATGGCACCCAGGGCATAACCGAACCATACTCCGACAACTTCGAGCAATGCTATTGCCAGGGAAATGACCAATGCACGGAACTTGGATATGCCGGCAAGCAGCAGCGGCGCAATCACAACCATTCCCTCAGGGATATTCTGGATGGCGATTCCAATTGTCACCGCCCAGGCATCCGAAGTCTCGGGTGAATTGAAGCCGACACCGGCGGCTATGCCCTCGGGAAGTTTGTGCAGGGCGATGGCCATCACGAAAAGCAGGACCTTGTTCAATGATGCATTGTTCCTGTGCGCCTCCTGGTCAAGGCCCGTAATCTTGTGAAGATGAGGAGTAAAGAAATCCAGCAGGTTCAGGAAAAGCATTCCGGCCACTACTCCGGCCAGAAGAAGATACCACCGTTCCGCACCCAGGCTTTCAGCTGCGGGGAGAATAAGGCCGACGGTGGCTGCAGCAAGCATCACGCCGGCGCAGAAGCCTAGCGAAATGTCATTCCACTTGTGCGGCAACTCCTTGACAATGAAGCCTATGACGGCTCCAAGAAGCGTGGCCAGGCTAAGCCCGGCCGCGCTTATCCATACCTGCTCCATAATCACTTACAGCGAAGCGATGTTCTTCTCGTTAAGCAGATTCTTTCCTTCCGGAGTAAGAGCATACTCAATGCGGTCAGCATAATGCTTCTCCACCTTTCCGCGGACAATCTTCATTGTGCTGTTCACCATATGATTCTGCTCGGTGAAAGGCTCATCGGCCACAATGATTGCGGCAGGGAGCCATCTCTCCGGGAACATTCCGGCACGGGAACCGCCCTTGCGGTAAGAATTGACCTCATCCTGAATCTTCTTGAGCATCAATTCCTTGGCCTCACGGGATTCAAGATCGAGCGAAGGATTGGAAGACTTCACATGCTCCTTCAGGGCCTCCTTGTTAGGAACCACAATCACGGTGGTATAAGGGTCCTGGTTGTTATGGAGAACCACCTGGTCAATATACTTGGAGCCGTCAGTGAGGGAATCCTCGAAGCCTTCCGGACTGTATTTCTCGCCGTCTGCGGAAATGAGCAATGACTTGAAGCGGCCTACAACATAGAGGAACTCCTCATCCCTCATATAGCCCATGTCACCGGTGTGGAGCCAGCCGTCCACCACTGTCTCGGCAGTGGAAACCGGATTCTTCCAGTAACCGGCCATCACATTCTCGCCGCGGACCACAATCTCTCCCCTCTCGCCATAAGGCAGGGACTTTCCGTCACCGTCGCAAATCTTGATATCCATCGGCTTCACGACACGGCCTGAAGAACCGAAAATGCAGTGCCCCGCAGAGTTGGCGGAGATGATAGGCGTAGCCTCGGAAAGGCCGTAGCCCTGGAACATCGGAATGCCGATTGCGCAATAATAACGCTGGAGTTCAATGTCAAGGAGCGCTCCGCCGCCGATGAAGAACTTCATCCTGCCGCCGAGATTCTGACGTACTGTCTTGAAAATCAGCTTGTCAAAGAGGGCGATAAGAGGCTTCTTCCAACAGTGGAGAATACCGCTGCGGTTGTAATACTCCTTGTTGTAGGAAATCGCGAGTTTCAATGCGAAATTGTAGAGTTTCTCCACCTTCGGGCCCTTTGCCTTGACCGCCGTCTCGATATTCTTCTTGAAATTCCTGGCAAGAGCCGGCACCGAGAGCATCACGTGAGGACGTACCTCCTTGATAGCCATAGGAATATTGCGGAGAGCAGCCATCGGGGTCTTGCCTACCGGTACGGTCGCAATGCTGCCGCAATAAGACATCATCGTATAGAAGCCGGCAACGTGCGCAAAGCAATGGTCGAGAGGCAGTATGATGAGCATTACAGAATCCGGCTCAATGGCCACTACAGAATGAGCCTGCTCCACATTCGCAGTATAGTTCCTGTGAGTCAGGAGGATACCCTTAGGGTCGGCTGTAGTTCCGGAGGTGTAGCTGATATTGGCATAGTCATCCGGGCCGATAGACTTGTAGCGTGCCTCCAGTTCACCGGGATGCTCTTTCAGGAATGCGTCACCGAGAGCGAGGACGGAGCTCATCGTAATCTCATTGTCCTTTAGGTCATCAATGTCATCGAAGACAATGACCTTCTCCACTGCAGGAATCTCGTCAATTATCCTTCTGATCTTCGGCAACTGGGAGCCTGAAACCATCACGAAGCGGGAATCCGAATGGCGGATACGGAAGACAAGGTCACTCCCCTCCTCAAGCTTGATGGAAAGAGGAACGTTTACCGCTCCGGCATAGAGGATTCCAAGTTCTCCGATGACCCAGAGGTTGCGTCCCTCGGAGAGCAGGGAAATCTTGTCCCCCTTTTTGATACCGAGTGACATAAGTCCGGCAGCCACACGATAGGCCTCAAGCCTGGTCTCCTCGAATGTAGTCTCTGTCCAATGGTCCGCAGGTTTCTCGCGGAGGAATACGTGGGAGGCATACTCTCTGGTATATTTCTCCACGAAATCAATGATAGTCAGTCTTTCTGGCATATTCAAACAAATATTTCAGGGGCAGGCGCCCCAATGTCATACGTCAAATCACTTTCCTTCTCCCGGGAAAAGTCCGAAGAGTTCGGAGTCAATCATACTGGTCACGGCCTCGAAGTCCTCCTCCTTGTTGCCGAACTTGTAGCGGTCGGCATCAATGATGAGGAGATGGCCCTTGTAATCCTTGATCCAGTTCTCGTACTTGTTGTTCAGGCCGGTGAGATAGTCAATCCTGATTGTCTTCTCATATTCACGCCCGCGTTTCTGGATCTGCGATACGAGATTCGGAATGGAGGACTTGAGATAAATGAGAAGGTCCGGCATCTTCACCAGGGACATCATCAGGTCGAAAAGGTCAGAATAGGTCTCAAAATCCCTCGAACTCATCAGTCCCATATCATGAAGGTTCGGAGCGAAGATCCTCGCATCCTCGTAGATGGTCCTGTCCTGGATAATGACATCGTCTGTCTTGGAAATCTCCACCACATCCTTGAAACGCTTGTTCAGGAAATAAATCTGGAGATTGAATGACCATCTGCTCATATCCTCGTAGAAATCAGAGAGATATGGATTGAAATCGACGGACTCGTATTTAGGTGTCCATCCGTACCTCGCAGCGAGCATCCTCGTAAGGGTGGTCTTTCCGCTGCCGATGTTTCCGGCTATCGCTATATGCATAATGCTCTAAATTTTACTATTTCACATATCTTGCAAAAGTAGCAATTTTCCATATAGTGAGCAAAATGACAGGACCATTTTCACCCAAAATATGGCAATATCACCCCAAATTTCAGCCAATGACGCGTTTACGGGGCAGTTCGCCACGTTCATTTTCGGATTAGTTTGTTTGATGTTAATTTTGTATAGATATCTCGACTGCGCACTTCGTGCTCCGCTCGATATGACAGAATTGGATAAGTGCTCCGCTCGATATGACAAGACTGCTCCGCTCGATATGACAGACAAGTAAAAACCTTTACCGATGACACAAGAAATCACCAAGGGCCGGCTCCTGGCCATTGACACAGGGAGCACCAGCACAAAGCTGGGATATTTCATTGACGGAAAACAAATCTTCAACGAGAAACTCATCCACAATACCGAAGAATTGTCCAGGTACGAAAATGTAATGGACCAGGACAGGATGAGGAGGGATGCCATCACGGGCTTCCTCAAGGACAAGGGTATCCAGCTTACCGACATTGACATTGTAATGGCGAGGGGCGGCCTTTTCGCGCCGGTCATCACCGGGGTGTACAAGGTCAACCGCGACATGAGGGACGTTCTCCTGACCTGCCGGGACGGAATCCACGCCTGCAACCTTAGCGCCGTGATAGCCGATGACATTGCCGAGGAAGTGAACGAGGCTAGAAGCGAAGCCGGGATTGACTCCCCGTTCGGACTCTGCCGGGCATATATAGCAGACCCTCCGATGGCGGACGAGATGCTGCCTGAATGCCGTCTGGGAGGCATCCCGGAGTTCCCTCACAGGGCATTCTTCCACGCCCTCAACTCAAGGGCAACCGTGAAGCAATATCTCCGCAACCACGGAAAGGAAGAAAATGACATTACCGCAATCGTGGCCCATCTCGGAGGCGGAATCACAGTGACACTTCACCGCAACGGAAAGGTTATTGACACCAACAACGGGCTCGGCGGAGACGGACCTTTCACTCCGGAGAGAGCAGGTACCTGTCCGGCATTCCCGCTTATTGAAATGTGCTTCAGCGGGAAATACACCGAGGGGGAGGTAAAGCGCAAAATCCTCGGCAAGGGTGGTGCAGTGGCATATTTCGGAACCAATGACCTGTCCGAAATCGAAAGAAGGGCTGAGGCAGGGGACAAGAACTGCGGCACATTCCTGAACGCATTCTGCCTCAACATTGCCAAATACATTGCCTCTGCTGCGGCTACTGTCTGCGGAAAGGTGGACGTAATCCTGCTCACAGGCGGAATCGCATTCAGCAGGACTATCACCGATGCCATCAGGGAAAGGGTAAACTTCATCGCCCCGGTGGAGATTTATGCCGGAGAGCACGAGCTGAAAAGCCTTGCGGAGAACGGTTACAATGTGCTTGCAAACAAAGTGGCCGTCCACAGATATGACAAGAATGCCATAGTCGGGGACGACCAGAATGCCTGACTGAAAGTTCTAAAGGGAAATTTCCCCTCCGGCATAGAAATCCAGGAGCTTGACCTGGAAAAGATGCTCGAACCTGGCCTGGACCAAGTCTGACTGAGCCTTCATTACACTGTTCTTCGACTCGTTGAACTCCGTGATGGAGGCTTTGCCGTTCTCATAGCGGGCCGTCATCAACTCAAATGCCTTCTCGGCACTGTCCAGGGCATCGGAGCAGCTCGAAAGCTTGGCCTCTGACGCAACGGCATTGTACCAGGCCTGCTGGATTTCCTTGTACAGGGATTTCTTGACAGACTCAAGCTGGATCATCTGCCTGGTGCGGGACAATGTTGCCGTACGTATCGAATTCCTCGTAGAGAACCTCGTGAAAATCGGGATATTGAGCGACAAGCCCACGTACTGGCTGAAATTGTTCTTCATCTGGCCCCAGAAATCCGCGGACGAGTAGCCCGAGGACTTGTAGAAATTGGAGCCTATGCCGCCGTTAAGGGTCAATGTCGGATACAATGAGCTCCTGGCAATGAGAATGTTCATATCAGCCGCATCCAGCCTGAGTTTCTCGGCATTCACTGCCGGCCGGACAGCGACAGCTGCAGCGTATATATCCTCCGGCCCGAAACCCGGCAATGCCTGACAGTCAGGAATTTCAGGAACGATCACTGAGAATCCGGAAGGAGAAGGAAGTTCCAGAAGCTGGGCCAGGTCCAGAACTGCAAGATTCAGGGAATTGCGGGCCTGCGTAGCAGTCAGGCGGCTCTGTCCGAGGGTCGCCTCCTGCTGGGCAAGTTCGGAAGGACTGGCCTTTCCGTTCTCCAGCATCGCCCTGAGCCTCTCGACCTGAACGGAATCGATAGAGACCTGACGTTCAGCCACTTGCAGGATTTCAATGTCATAGAGAATCTGCACGTATGCCTGAGTGACCTGGACCCGGATGTCGTCCTTGGCCTTCTCGAGGTCAGCAACGGCAGCCTCAAGATTGAGCGCATCCATCTTGATGGTGCGGTTTGTCCTGAAACCATTGAAGACATTGACCGAGGAACCCAATGAGAACGAGGTGCTTGCGGTATTCGTATTGACGTATGTGTTGGACTCGCTGAGGCCTCGGCCGAATGAGAAGTTCTGTCCGGCGCTCGCAGACAAATCCGGGAAACGGCTGTTCCTGGCCGTGTTCAGGTCCACCTCGCCCTGCTGCATTGCCACCTCTCCGCTCTTGACCGTCAGGTTGTTTTCCAATGCATAGTCAATGCATTTCCTCAGGTCCCAGGCTTCCTGCCCCCAAAGCGCCTGCGGCAATGCGGCAAGGATGGCCATTAGATATAACTTATTGAATTTCATAGCAATGCTGAATTATTTGGAATCATATATCCTGTTGCCCCTCAATACATCTCCGGCGGAAACACCTTCCTTCACCTCAACGAAGATACCGTCGCTGAGTCCCGTCACGACAGGCCTGCGGACGTATGCGCTGTCACTCCCCGCCACATAGACAAATACGGAGTCCCCGGAAAATTCCAATGTGCTTTCTGGAACGGAAAGCACGTCGTCCGAGTGCTGGAGGACAATCCTGGCATTGGCACTGTAGCCGGACCTCATCCTCGTATCCCCGGGAACGTTTACAGCGGCCTTGATCTGGAACTCATTGGTACCGTTGTTCTCAGTCGCCTTCGGGGCAATGTATTCAAGGACAGCGTCAAAGGTCAGGTCCTGGAGGGCTCCCACAGTAATCTCCATCCCCATTCCCTCCTCAATGCGGCCTACCTCGGTCTCGTCAATCTTGCCGTCGAAAATGAGGTCATTCATATCCGCAACGACAGCTATGGTAGTTCCATCATTGAAGGTATTGCTCTGGATTACAGAGTTTCCGACCTTGACAGGAACATCGAGGACGAGGCCTGAAATAGTGGATCTTATCAATGTCGAACTTGAGCTGGCATTGCTCTTCGAAACTCCATCCCTGACCACTTCGAGGGCATCCACAGCTGCGTCATACTCCTCCCTGACCTGGTCACGCGCCTGTTTCTCCTTGTCATATTCCTCACGGCTGACCAGCTGCTTGTCATAGAGGGCCTGCTCCCGCTCAAGATTGGTCTCGGCCTGCTTGAGATTGATTTCGGCAAGGCGCACACGGCTCTGGGCCGCACTGAGGGAACTCATCTCAGGAATCACCTTGACCTTGGCAATGACATCCCCGGCCTTGACCATCTCGCCGGCCTCCTTGTAGAGTTCGGTGATGATGCCACTGATCTGCGGCTTGATGTTGATTTCATCCCTCGGGACAATCTTGCCCGTCACCACTGTGGTTTTCTCGATTGTCCTGGTCTCAGGACGGATTTTCTCATAACGGATTTCCTCAGGACGGGACTTGAGGTAGAGGAACACGAAGATTCCTGCAAGGACGATGGCAAACAAGGCCACCATAATGACTTTACCGTATTTTTTCATCTTGGCAATGTTTTTATATTCGTTTGAAAATCAATATATTATTCATCTCTCATAGCATCCACCGGCTTCACCGCCATAGCCCTGAGGGCAGGAGCGAGGCCTGCGGCAAGGCCAAGTAGCACAAGCACTGACACAGCCAGCACAGCGGTTCCGAAACTGACCTGGAAACTTGCCTCAACGCCCAAAGACCCGGCCACTATGTCCACCACCGACAGCAGCAGGACAGAGAACATTATTCCGAGAGCTCCGGCGGACACGGTCAGGATAACACTCTCCGACATTATCTGGCCCAATATCATCCTAGGCGTGGCCCCTATTGCCCGGCGTATTCCGATTTCAGTCGTCCTCTCCTTGACCGTCACCATCATGATGTTGGAAACGCCGACGGCACCTGCGAGCAGGGTTCCGAGGCCGACTAGCCAGACCAGGAGATTCAGGCCCTTGAACAGGCTGTCCACCATGGAATACATTCTCTCGGCATTGACCGCAATCATCGCGGACTTGTCCTGCGGGTTGATCAGGTATTTCCGGTACAATGCCTGGCGGACATCCTCCTGCACTTCCAATGAAGGCTTGCCCGGACGGACGGTCATTGCCAGAAGTTCGACCTCATCTCCCTTGTTGTAGGCCGACTGGAAGACATTCATCGGAATGACAATGCTCTGGTCGGAACTTCCGTTGATGCTCATGTTCGTGGCAGTGACATTGAGGCCGATGACCTCGTAATAGCTTCCGCCAATCTTTATGTACTCGCAGCAAGGGTCCCCGCCCTGGGGGAAAAGATTGTCATAGACCTTCTTGCCTATTACGCAGACCTTCCTCCTCTGCATCACATCCATCTGGGAAATGAAGCGGCCGTATTTCATTTTCGGGGTCTCAATCAGCTGATAATCAGCATTGATTCCCTTGAGTATGGTATTGAAGCTCTTGTCTCCCCGGATGGCATTGACACCCCATCTTGAGGACATCGGAGTGACGACATCGAGTTCCGGCAGCATATTCTTCAGATAGGCGGCATCGTCATTGTGAAAGGCCCATTCACGGCCCTTTGAGAAGCCCTTCCAGGCCTTTGTAGTCTGGTCCGGGCCGACAATAATCGAGTTCTGTGCAAAGCCGGCGAAGGTTTCGGTGAGCACCTGCTTCAGTCCCTTCCCGCCACCGCTCATAGCCAGAAGCATGAACACGCCCCAGAATATGCCGAAGCCCGTGAGCAATGTCCTGCTCCTGTTCCGGGACAATGTGTCAAGTATTTCCTTGAATCTGTCAAGGTCGAATAAATTCTTCATGCCAATGCCCTCCTATTGTTTGCGCAATGCCTCCACCGGTCTTACCCGGGCGGCCTTCACCGCCGGTACAATGCCCGCTACAGTACCTGCCACGACTATCAGAAGCAAGGCCTCCAATGCTATGTCAATGCCGATGGAAGGGTTCTTGAACATATAGACCTTGGTTATTCCGAGATCTATCGGATTATTGCCTATAGTAATGTCCATCAGATAGTTGGCTCCCATTCCCATAACGATTCCGAGCACTCCGAAGAACAATGTTATCAGGACGCTTTCCACCACGATGAGCTTCAGTATGTCCCAAGGCGTGGCCCCGAGAGCCTTCCTGACCCCGAACTCCTGCAGCCTTTCCTTGACCGTGATAAGCATGATGTTGGATACGCCGACAATGCCGCTGAGCAATGTGAATATGCCGAGTATCCAGAGGGCGGTCTTCATTATGGAAATAGCCTTGTTCATCTCCATGTTGCCGGTCAGGGAGTTATATATGTAGAAGGCGCTCCCGTCTTCCGGAGCCACCCTGTGACGGGCGTTCATCGCCCTCTTGTAACGCTGCTCGAAGACCTCGTTGTCCTCCTCCGTCTCCAGGCCGTGGAAGGAGAATGACACATTGTTGAACCAGGTTCCAGTGGCCCTGATGCGGCTCAATGTGGTAATCGGGACATAAATGTCGGAGCGTCCGCCCATAGATTCGTTCGCCTCGATCAAGCCCACTACCTGATACATAAGCCCGGACATCTTCACATATTTTCCGAGAATCTTCCGATAGTCCGGATCGTCCCCGAGAAGGGAGGACGCAGCCTTGGTATCCATCACCATTGACTTGCGGTACTCATTGACATCCAAATCATTGAGCAGTCTTCCGGCCACGAGTTTCTTGTCATTTATCTTGAATTCGAGAGGGGCGACGCCGACAATGTTGGAACTGAGCCACTCCCTTCCGAACGAAATGGTGTCATTACAGTAGATGGAGCCCGTGACATCATCCACAACGTCTTCAAACACAGGGCCGTCGGTATAGTCCACGTCCCCGATGTCGAGCCTTACGACCGAACCCTGCTTCATTCCATCATAAGGTACGCTCCGGGCTCCGGGCCAGACAGTTATGACATTGGTCAGGATATCGCCGGCATTGGCACTCATCGCATTGAGAAGTCCGTTACCGGCACCGAGAAGGTCGATTATCATGAACAGGCCCCAGCTGACGGCAAAGCCGGTCAGCACTGTGCGCAATTTGTTGCGGCCGAGGGAGCCCCATATTTCATCCAGGATTTCCATAGGCTATTTCATTATAGTTCCCTCGCCGAACGGGGAGGCATTGTGGCCGGTATTGATTTCAACGGAGCCGATGATGCCGTCCTTGATGCGGATGATTTTGTTAGTTGAATTGGCAACTCCGCTCTCGTGTGTCACGACAATGATGGTGACGCCTTTCTCCCTGTTGAGCCGGCCGAGGAGTTCCATTACCTCAAGGCTGGTCTGCGAGTCAAGCGCACCTGTAGGCTCGTCGGCGAGGATGATGCGTGGCGATGTTATCAATGCCCTGGCGATGGCCACTCTCTGCTTCTGTCCGCCGGAGAGTTCGTTGGGATAATGCTCGGCCCAAGCCGCAAGTCCCAGTCTGTCAAGATATTCCAATGCCATCTTGTGCCTCTCCTTCCTGGACACTCCCTGATAGAACAGCGGCAGTTCGACATTTTCCACCGCCGTCTTGAAAGGGATGAGGTTGAATGACTGGAAGATGAAGCCGATAGTCCTGTTACGGTAATGCGCCGCCTCGGTCTCGGAGAGGTCCTTTATCAGTTTCCCTGCGAGATGGTATTCCCCGGTGTCGTAATTGTCGAGAATTCCGAGAATATTGAGCAATGTGGACTTGCCGGAGCCCGAGGCTCCCATTATGGATACGTACTCCCCTTCTTCAATGCTCAGGTTAATGCCCTTCAGCACGTGGAGGGGCTGGCCGTTGTTATATGTCTTATTGACATCCTTGAGTTCTATCAGGCTCATTGTCAATGGTTTAATAGTTTCCGTTCATAGTAGCGCCTTTGCGCGTCACTGTGTATTAGTTTATTAATACACTGCAAAGATATGGACAATTTTCTGAAAAACAATAGTTATGCCGAAAAAATTGCAAAAAAGAAGCTGCTTATTCGCAATATTGCATATCCGCAATTCGTAC
>JBJEBP010000134.1:0-11711 GCA_051870135.1 Candidatus Cryptobacteroides sp.
TATTGATCGGTGAATAAAGAGAGTTGTTCGGCGGTCAATTTGGGGGCTTTGATTTTTATGTGAGTGGACATTTTCGTTTGTGGATGCTCTTTGATATATTCGCGGAGAATGGTCATAACTCTGTCCTCGGACAAAAAGAATTCTTGCTGTGAAAGGATTTTCAGGGCATCGTCAAAACGGAGACGCTGTTGCTCCGTCCAGAAGTACCAACGCTGAGCCAGTTTCTCGTTCCTCTTCTCTATAAGTTCCCTGTTTCGTCCTCGTGACATTTTATCAGAATTCATTATACAAAATTACGGATTATCAATATCTCACACCGGGCATCTTAACATAATTAACAAAGCAGGGGCACAATCCGACGACTGTACCCCTGCCTTTGATATCAGATGCTGTATTATATCAACTCACCTTTAAGCAGACATCCGGCTGACCGCGATGAATAGATAACCCTGTAGTCACATTTGTTGACCTTCCAATTCAGTCCTATCTTGCAATCACAGCACTGCAAAGCCCTGGCAATTGCAGCACACCAAGCCATCGGGATTTCCGGACAAACAGCATTCCCGATATATTTTTTCTGCTCTGCCTGAGTGCCGACCAGCACGTATTCATCGCCGAAACCCATTATCCTTTTCAACTCGGATATCTTCAACATACGCATCCGGATATCAACTATGCCATACAAAGCCATAAATTCTTTTATTTTAACAGTCATAGGGCTGTCAGTGGAATATATCTCTATAACAGCTTCCCCGGTTTCAGCTTCAACAAGATATGGGGGCTTTTTATCCATTCTTGCAACAAGAGTGAAACAAGGCTTATCCACAGAACCTCCGGCCGAGTCATATTGAGGATTTAGAAGATAGCACCGTTTTACTGTCACAAGATTGTGTTTTGGCTTTGTCGTTACCGTCTTCGCAGGTTCGTCCGTTGATACAGGGGTGCCGGTACCATATTGCATATCAAGGAATGTTTTGGTCTGTATCAATGACATCCTGTCTTTGGTCGTCAAGGTTGGTGACGGGTCCTCAATTGAATGGTTATGCCCATTGCCATAATATGCGGACACGAATGCGTGATGATCTTTACAGGTAATTGTACCTGCAGGGGCTTCGACTGACACATTCTTACTCATAGGATCACCGCTGAACTGTTTGGAAAGGAACGAGACTTTGGCAATCCCCAGCCTGTTCTGAGTGGCTACCGTAGGACAAGGTTCATCAATGGAAGGAGGGATATATTTCCCGGTCTTTTTATTGACTGAATTATATTTGACGATGAATGCCTCCTTCCCTCCTGCAACGAATTTTATCAATCCTGCATATATACGTGCCAAGGTTGCTTCCACAAGTGGCTTCTTTCGTAAGAAGATACTGTCACCTTCGTCATTGAAATCGAGAACATCCTTGACTGCTCTCCATTGCTCCGTTCCGGAATGTCCATCCCGGCTATGTGTAGGTTCCGGGAAAACGATAGGAAGACCGACCTTTGCAAACATACCGAAAAACCTCCGTCTTGAAGTATATGCCCCGAAATCTGCGGCATTCATCTTTCTGAATGCATATTCATATCCATATCCTTTGACATTTTCCACCCATCTGCAGTACAGACGTCCGGCATCTGTACTGACCGGATGTCCATTCGCGTCAAGGTCCCCCCAGGACATAAACTCCTCCACATTTTCGATTTGGATATAGTCCGGATCCAGAGCCTCAATATATCTGAACAAATGTTCCGCAAGTGTTCTGGAATCAGCATCTCTTGGCATTCCTCCTTTGGCCTTGGAGAAATTCGTGCATTCCAGAGATGCCCACAGGACAATCTTTGCTTCCGGGAATTGTCTTCTGCATTTATCAAGATGGCTTACCAAAGGGGAAAGTTCAAGTGTTCTGATGTCTTCAGTAAAATGCAATGCATCTGGATGATTTGATGCGTGGGAAGCAATAGCATTGGCGTCGTGATTGACACAAGCGATAACCTTGGCACATCTGCGTCCCTCATCATCAATGGAACGCTCCACTCCGGTAGAAGTTCCACCTGCCCCACAAAAAAGGTCTATATACAGCAATCTCATAATCTTCCTTGTTTATTGTTGAATAACGATATCCTCTGCTCTGCTATCTCTTTATACTCGGGGTTCAGCTCTATGCCGATAAAATTTCTGTTGAGTTTCAGGGCGACAATGGCCGTCGTCCCGGATCCCATAAACGGATCCAATACGACACCACCCTCAGGGCATCCAGCCTGAATGCAAGGCATAATCAGCTTTTCAGGGAATGTGGCAAAATGGGCGACTCTGTTGTGCGAAGTTGCACACGTCCAAACACTGCGCTTATTCCTAAGGCCGGTAAAATTGTCGAAAGTTCTCGCATTCCCTTTTCGTCTTCGTGAATTCGGCGCATAAGACCCAAGACTGCCTGCTGGAAGTGCATTGTTGAAACCAACGGCAGGTTCTCTTATTGAATTGCTGTCAAAATAATAGTACCTGTTTTTTGATAAGAGGAAAATGTATTCGTGGCTTTTCGTGCAACGGTCTGTCACACTTTCCGGCATACAATTAGATTTCTGCCAAATAATATCCTGACGAAGATACCATCCGGAATCCCTCAATGCAAATGCGAGCATCCAAGGAATACCTATTAAATCTTTCCGTTTATATCCATCAACTTTATTTTCAAGAACCGCCTTGCCAAGCATTCCTCTGTTCGTACTCTGTTTGCAGTTCATTGATGACTGTGGATATGACGCGGCACCCTTCATTGAACCGGCATAACTGTCGCCAATATTGACCCATAGTGTGCCATCCGGTTTTAGAACCCTATGAACTTCCTTAAAAACGGAAACCAAATTGTCAATGTATTCTTGAACAGTATTCTCAAGACCTATTTGCCCTGACATATCATAATCTCTTAGACGGTAGTATGGGGGTGATGTCACGCAGCAATCAACGCTGTTTGCTTTCAGGCTTTTCAGTATTTTGACACTGTCACCTAAATAAATTGTATTGTATTCCATAACGACTAAAAAATAAGGGCGGCTCATCACCGCCCAGATTCACATCATATCTACTCTGTACATAAGGTCCAATGCCCCTTGGACGACTGACCTCATTTCAGGACGATTCTTGAATAAATCGATGAAGGCATCCTGCATCCTGTGTGCAGAACCGCATACCGCAATGAATCCGCCTTCTTTCAGTGACACTGTAGTTGCGACATCGACTTTTGTCTCAGGAGAGCGCTGCTCATTGACTTTCAAAAGATGATAAAGCCGTTCTGCCGCATCTTTTATATCACACTCCATTGCCTCCTTGGCATATAATGCCCGGTTCCTTTTCTCTTCTGCCGTCATAGTTCAATCCTCCTTAGACATAGCAGCCAGAGACAGCGGAATCGCGTGAACCTTGCCCTGATCGTCCTTATAGGTCACAGAGATAAAATCGCAGGTCTCAACAGGGGTATATGCGTTGCGAATTATCTCCACGCCCTCAGTAAAGACCGGATCATTCCACTCCGCCGCATATTTCTCCAACTGCAACAGGGCACTCGCTTTCAGATTACCCTTGCGGTCCTTGGAGAGAAGCTGCATTACAGCCTTGTACAGCTTGCCGGAGTTCTCATCCTTGGCCAGACCGCTAAGGAAATCCTTAACCTTGGCAATGCCAACCTCCACGGTGTCATCCCATCCGTCGTTTGTGCGGCGACCAAGACTCACAGTAATTCCGTCTGCGGTGAATGAATTGCTGTGACGGTCCAGCTTTGTATTGAAAAGGGACTCCTTCAACGAGATGATTGCCTCTACCTTTCCGAAGACATCGTCCTTGTGCTGCCTCATCAGGGTGCTCAAAGCCATCATTTTGTCTTTGGTCTCATGGCAGAAACCTGCCACCAACTCCTTGTAAGTGTTTACATCATCGAGGCGTTTCTGTTTCTCGGCAGCCTCCTGCGCCTCAATCTGGGCTTTCAACGCAGCCCTTTCAGATGCTGATAAATTAGCGATATCCATATTAACATATATTGTTATTTCTTTAAGTCCCCCATAACACCCCTGTTCATCCGGTCCTCGACCCTTTCCCTGCTCGCCTCAAGAAACATCTCCAGACCTTCAATCATCTTCTCATTCTGAGGTGACGAAAAACGTGCATTCAATTTTTTATGCCGGTCAATCAATGCAAGCACCACCTGTTCTGACTGCAGCCCTGGGATGATGGAGCCGTCATCAAGTTTCTGGACGAACTGAATCACCTGTTTGATATTTGTATAGACTGTCTTCCCACCGACGAAACCGAGACATTCACGGATCAGGTAGCAATGTGCCCCACCATATATTCCATCAAAGACAGCCTCAATAGTCTTCTCCTCAGACGGAAAGACGCAGGCATCAAGAAGCACCTTTTCCACCTGCTCGCACTCCGAGAAATAATCACGCATAACAAGCTCCATCAACTGCTCTTCGTATTCGCGTTTGCTTGTCATTTTCCCATTGACAACATCTAAAAGCAGCTTGTCAACCACATCAATGGTAAATTTGAGCCGAGACTTCAAAGCCGGTTTTGACAGGATTGTCTTTTCAAGTTCTTTGGCCGTTTTGATGACCAGATTGATGCATCTGTCCCTCTCATAAGAAATTAATCGGGCTACATCATTTTTTGTGTACATTTTCTCCATATCACAACTGTTTTATTGGTAAAACTGGGAGGAGGCCGGGGACTCGAACCCCTTGCGTCCTATGGATCTGCTTGCAACCTTTTTGACTTGTTGGACGCTAAATATGTCCTGTCGCCTCCCCATACGCACTTGGGAACTTACATACAAACACCTCCTTTTTTTGATTGTCACATTTTCGTCAATTGGGCAGACCTGACGGCCTGAAATAGAAATAAATCGGATTTGTCTGAGTCTTTGATTCTTTCTGCGGCTTCGGCTTCCGAAGCATTGCTTCCAGTTTGGGAACCAGGCTTTCCAACTCCTCGATTGTCAGCATAGCGAACGGTTTTCCTGCGATTCTCCTGTTCAGGCAGAACTCATCCACCTTGGAGAAATCCGTCGTGTCAACACCCAGTTTCTGGATTCTTGTCAGCACCATTGAACGGGCCTTGCGCCTCTTTGCCTTGAACTCCTCCGAACTCTCGCCCTGTTTCCTGTCATACTGAAGACAATTGCACATATCCTCATATTCGGAGTCCGTCATATCCTTCAGCGATGAAGATCTTCCGTGGGTGAACTCGGTTATCAGATCTTCCTTGAACTGTTCCAGGTCTATGCCCTTGGCCTTGCATATCGCATAGAACCTTGAATAATTGCGTTTTGCCTTTGCCATAATTCTGTAAATTATTGTCCGGTATAATATTTCCTTGCTCCCTCCTCCCAGATTGTAACCTCGCCTGTATTGCCTATGAAACGGCCCTTGCTGAAAGCCTTGTAACCTTCCACCCAGATTTTACAGGTCGCATCATACATTGCACTGCACGCAGCTCTTCCCTCTGGCTGGCGACCATAAGTCCGGCTGACGAAAATCAGCAGTTTGTTCGGGTGCTTGTCGCAGAACTTCCTGAACTTGGCGTAAGACAGACCCATAAACTGGAAACTGTCAAGAACCACAAACTGGGGAGACCTCGGTTTAGAGAGCCTATCATCAAGTTCCTCCAGAGACTCGTTGGTGAGTTGGAATTTTGCCCCGAGCTCACCCATCCCGTATCTGCGGAGAGTGTTCTGCATCGTCAGGCTCACTCCTTCCTCCCTGGAATTGTAAAGCACATTCCCGAAAGCCGCCAATTCTTTGCACAGGGACACTACAGCGGAGGTCTTTCCATTCCCGGAATTGCCCCAGATGAACCATACGCCCTTCGTCTCAATCTCACCAAGGCACTCATCCCATCCGCCCGTAAGCCTTACGGTCGCGAACTTGATGGAAAGAACCTGTTTTGCTGATAGTGTGCGTGCCATTTGAATGCTCTTTGAATGATATTTGAGAACCGTTATAGCCTTGAAGCGGCAGTGATCCTAAGCTGCTTGTGAGTTGACTTCTTGACTCTCCTGAGGTCGAATTCCAACTGGCTTTTCTTCAATTCGCTGGAGTCGCTGATAACAGCGGCTATAGCCTTCTCATCCGTCAGCCCGTTATTGCGGCAGATGGCGTTCACCTCATATTCAGTCACAGAGGAAAGCGGCACGAACCGTCTCCCGATTCTCGAATACAGCTCCTCATATCCTTTCCGGTCCAGTTTAAGGCCCTTGCTTATCCTCTTCTGAATGTATGGAGTTGACAGGAAAACAATGCCGCACTTATCCTCAAGAGCATTGTAAAGACTGATGAAATAATACATAACTGAATCCGTCAGTTTGTCCCCCTCATCAAAAACGAGCAGCGGACGGTCAAGTTTCACAAGTTCATCCACGATCCGTGACAATGTCGCCCTCACTGTCAGTCCTTCGGAGCGGATACCAATCTTCTTTGCCAGTTCCTCCACAAAGTCGGCTTTGTGCATATCCTCGGAGCACAGCAGGAGGAACACATTCCTGTGAGTCTTCGCATACCGGGTGGCCGCAGTCGTCTTACCTATACCTGCCGGAGCCACTATCCAGGAAACATTGTGGTACTGCTGCGCATCTGCCAGAAAAGTCTCCACGTCCTTGAACGCAGCAGTCTCACACAATCTCCATCCGTCGGAACGTCCGTCGCTGATTGCTGCCCTGATACGCAGAAACATATCATCGGATACATTGTTGAACTTGCCATTGACGATTGCATTGAGAGTACCGGGGCTTGTTATGCCCTGCAGAGAGTTCGCCGCCTTGGCCTGGCTGCCATAGCCTTGAACATAGGCTGCCAGCTGCTGCTGGATTGCCTTCTTTTCTTCAAGTGGTAATTGTTGTGCCATAGTATTGAGATTTGTTAAAGTCTGCTTAATGCGTCCAACGGATTGTAATCAGTATTGCTCAGCTCCTTGTTAAATGGACCGATGTCAACGGTCTCAACAGGTGAGGCAGTGACCACTATTGTATCGGCAAGAGCCTCAAACTCATCCTCGCTGATGCCTTTCAAAACCGGAGTCCTGAGACCGTTCTGTTCCGGAGCTACACCGTGCTCCATTTCGAGCGCGTGATTTTCAATCCGGCGCTGCACACGCATACGCTTGTTTTCCGTGTCATTCAGCCTTATGAGGGCGGCATCTCCTTCCTTCTGTTCCTGTATGTTCCTGTGGACAGTCAGATACGGATAAGCAGTTGCCGCGTAACGGAGACCGGTGGCTGTCTGTTCGAAAAGCAGGGCGACATCCATCTTCATAGGGTCGAACTTCACGATGAACTCCTTGCCCGTATTCGATTTCCTCCACTCATAATCCGGGGTGCCTTCCTCCGTCAACACCTCATAGGTATATTTGCGCTTCTGGTACTGAATGGTGATGCCGTCAGCCGTGAAACGGGACGGACGATCCGTCCGGATCCAGAAGAGTTCAATCATATCAATGTCGGAAACTGCCTCCGACTCAGGATTGACACTTGCCTGATATGCGGCCATCCTGTCTTCCATGGCATTCCACTTTTTACGGGCCTCAGCGTATGCTGCAACAAGTTCCTCGTAAGTATAGAGGCTCTCCTTGTTTGCTTCAATGAACTCACGGTTCACCTTCCACGCTTCCTTTGCCGATATGTTACCTCCCGTGAAACGCCAGTCACGACCAAGGATCTGACGCTGGAACTCTCCGAACAATCTTTCGATTGTCTTGGATTGAGGGTTATATGGTGCAGTGGTCCTTGACACGTGGGATACAATGCTTGCAAAGAAATCCTTTGCTATCTTGGATGTCTGTCCGCCCTGATTATCCGTTGTGATTTCGTATGGCTTGTGACCGGATGTCTCGATTGCCATCCTGAATGCACGGTACTGCAGGTCGAAGGTCTCCGTTCTGCCGATGGCGTAACCGAGCAGTGTGTCATTGAAGGAATCTGAAACCTCATAAACGAAAGCAGTCTTGACAACCAGCTTGCCACCTTCATAATCCTTGTAGAAGAGGTTGAGTTTCGTACCGTCGCCGTACCACAGAGAGTCACGCATCGACGGCATCAAAGTCTTGTTGTGCCTTGAGTAAAGCTGCTTTGAAGCGAGCTCTCCATATACGGCATCATACCATTGAGGCTTGATCTCAGGACGCTCCAGGAACTGTCGCAAAGAGTTCTCGGACTTCAACTCCTTCCATCCCTTCTTACGGGCTATTGCATTGTATTCGTCAAACATCTGGCTTATTGTATAGACTGGAGTCTTGCTCCTCCGCAAGGCGATGATCTGACGTTCACCGGCTTTTGTAATCTTGATTGTATTGGAGTTTCCGAATTTCCCGGATATCAGGCAGGCATAACCCTCTTTTGAATATTCGCGCAGCTTGCACCTCAGACGGGCTTCGCTCTTTGGAAGGGTATGATGATATGCATCCCTCAGATCCTCGGATGCCTTGAAGATATTCGCCCAGATGACAGGTGTATTGTTGTTGCAGGCCCTGCGCATTGCCTTTTGGGTATTGAACATATCAAGAAGGGCACTCAGCACCCTCGCATTGATCGTGTATTCTTGCTGCTTTGACTCAGGGATATGCTCCCCATTCGGCAGGATATGGTTGTAGAAGAATCTTTGTGCTTCCTGGTCTTGTGGAAGCCCGACATTTTCTTTTTTCATTATTTCTTCAGGATTGCCGTACTTCTCGACAAAGCGGATCTTGAATCTCTCAGGAAGCGAGGCGTATTCAATCAGAGCATAGGAGCCAAGACCTTTACCGGGGCGAAGGACATTTATCCTTCGCCGAATTACGAGGTGCTTATAACATTCATAGGACATAACAGCAGAATTTGCTTCATTATTCGAAGTTAAATCTGCAACCGTTACAGCTATTATGTTTCCAAAATACTCCATTCAATTAAATCATTTGCGGAGAGAGGGGGATTCGAACCCCCGCGTCCTTTCGGGCCTGACGGTTTAGCGAACCGTTCTCTTAAACCACTTGAGTATCTCTCCAAACGGGGCTGCAGCTGCGCCCCTAATCGTCAGCCTCACGGCTGTCTGCAATTAGTTCAACTATAACCACTATCGACATATAAATGAAAGGGAAGCAAATGAACCACGCATAGCTCTTTACTGATATGGCAGCTATGGCCAAGGCCACCAATCCGACGATAATGCTTACAGCAATAATCATCGCCCTGTATGCTGCTCTTTTCATTTCCTGATTGATGATATTCGTTTCTCGGATAGAGTCTGGGCGTGATACAACAGATTACCCCAGGCCTGAAGTGTCATCCCTTCATAATGCTCCATTTCCTTGTCGTCCTGGAACAATGTGACCGCACTGTTCACTTTGCTCATTCTGACTTTGATGCCACCTGCGAAAGTCTGGATGATTTCATCATCCGTATGTTCTGTCCGGCAATTTGGCATAAAGTCTTCCTCCTCAATGGAGCCGCCATTTTCAAGCGCATAGCGCCTGACTTCATCGGACAGTTTACTGTGCGTCAGATAATTTAAGGCCGACCAGACACTGACGCGTGAAATCCTGAAATGCTGGGCGAGTTTGTTACGGAGTGAGTCCGATACCTTGATGTATGTTCTCATATTTATGATGATTAAGAATTTTCAACTTAGCTGTTACGCCATTTTCTGTATTTTTTCTTAATTGTTTCCAACTTTTCTTAACTTTGTACGGGCTTAACCGTGTTAAGCTTCTGCAAAGATACAGAATTTCTGTAAAATACAAGTTATTTTCTGAAATAATTTCAGATTTTCTTGAATATGGATAGGTATTTGATAAATAAAAGAACGATACAAGCTATTAATTATTTGCTTGATACGAACCCGAAATTAACAAAGACTGCATTGGCTGATTCTTTTGGCATTTCAGCATCAAAGTTTACAGAAATTCTGAAAGAACGAATGAATGCTGGAACTGAAATCATGTCGGAATTAACACGTACATATGGGATTTCGGCTGACTGGCTCTTATCTGGAGATGGGGAAATGATTAAGAATTCAACTCTTGTTTCACCGGAAAAGACATTCTCCCTCAGAACAGACCGTAATCTTACCATACAGGAAATACCACTCTATGACTTTGATGCGAGCGCCGGTCTGGTTGCAATATTCAACGATATGAACGCAGAACCGGTTGACTACCTCAAGATCCCGAATCTGCCTGCCGTTGATGGAGCCATTTATGTCAGGGGAGAGTCAATGTCCCCTCTGCTCAAAAGTGGGGACATCGTTATGTATAAAAAGAAAGATCTGACAATCGACAATATCTTCTGGGGAGAAATCTATCTTCTGTCGTTCAATACCGACGGGGACAGCTACACCGCCGTCAAATACATCAGAAAGTCCGATAAGCCAGGGATGGTATGTCTTGCAAGCTTCAACCCACAGTTCGCGCCCAAAGAGATCCCGATGGAATCAATCACAGCCCTCGCCCTCGTCAAAGCCTCCCTGACCTTCCACACAATGGAGTAGTTTATGAATTCAAACCGCTCACAAGAAAGAATTGCCCGTCTATCCGCCGAAGAAGATAGACGGGCGCGACGTGTCACTAATCTTACGAGAATTGAAAAGAAAGTCTTCCGCGATGTTGCTGCAAACTTATATGAGGATTCTGATGGCGTAAGTCACAACAGTATCGAAGCGGCTGCCCTTCGTTCTCTGGAGTCTTGGGGCTTGGTCCATCTTCGTTCCACCAAGGCTGGTGTTGGGGCAAGAATAACAGATAAGGGCAGACTTCTTCTCTACGATAATAAGAAATTGCGGTTTCCTGTTCCGGAGAACACCAGATGGATTATTACAACGATTCTGTCCTGCCTTGCTATCGTTATATCGATTATATCGCTTGTAACATCACTATTATTGCAATAATTATAAGGATTAACGATAGTAGTATTACAACAGATAGGGCAACGAATGCTCCAACACTAATATCAGCTTCGTGATCTGAAAACCAATCCAATATTGAATCCCACCATTTCATAAGCACCATTTTCACAAAAATACCCATCAGAATCCATTCCGCACACTTTTTTTAACGGAATTAAGACCTTTTATCGTATCTGACAGCGACTTACAGACTCAAAATAGGCTGTTTTCAATGTCATAAGGGGGTGCTAAACCCCCATTTTCGTGCATAAAGTGGCTATTATTTGTCATTAAACCCCTCCTAACAAGGGTATAAATGTCGGAAAAATGGCTACCTAAACGGCTCCCTAATAGCTAAATTTCGTTTTGCAATATACATTTTTTTGGCTCCCTAACCGGCTCCCTTAGTGGCTATCTAAATTTATTGCACAGAATACACCTATACAGTTTTATTCGGGCTATTTGAAAGGCCGGCACCCATCATTTGAAAGGGCTAAATTTAATGTATTGAACGGTTCTGCCCCAGCCGGCAATAAATGGGCAAAAACGCCCCTCCTGAGCCCTTAAAACCAAGAAAAGCACATTCCCTCAAAACAGAAAATGCCTCCGAAATAGGGCGATTCTAACCCTTTTCAAAGGCATTGTAACATTCAATCTCAAATACAACCGTTCAAACGGTCCGGAAAGTAACGCAAAAGTAAACCAAAAGTAACATTTCGTTTTGCCCCCTCATCCCCTCATATTCCTCCCTAACTCTTTAACACTCACCACCATCCGGCATAAACCACCCTCTACAGAATTATCACATTTCGTTTTTACCCCCATAT
>JBJEBP010000135.1:0-11691 GCA_051870135.1 Candidatus Cryptobacteroides sp.
CTTAAAATTCAACAAATTAAATCTAGCTCGTTAGGTAATTGACGGGAATGCAGGTTGAAAACGCCGAGCGCTTCAGTGCTTTCATAGTCATTGACTGTATTGAACAGTTCTTTCCAATAGACGTTCTCCTTTGTTGTCAGAGGATAGTCAAAGCCCTGGCCTTGCAGGTTAATGTATTTGTCAATATTGCGATACATTCCCTTTGACTGCAGACGTTCAAACAATGAATAGTTCACTTCTATTGACGATGCAGCACTGTAGTATTCATCTCCGAGGGAAGCGAAACCGTGCCCGCAGATTTCGTGCTGCATGATTTCGTCCATCTCCTGCGAGTTTCTTCCCAACGCACAATAATTCACTGAGTAATATGGATTGTAATCATTGCTTCCATAAAGAGAATAATGCATCACGCTTGTGCCTGCCCTGCATTTCTGATTGACAACGACAATGATGGTTGCCTTGTCCGCCCTTGGACCGTCATTGCCCAGGGCTATTTCGGCATAATCGAGGGCGAGGTCGTCATCCCCGGTCAATCTTGTGCTGTTCGGTGTAAACTGGACGGAGAATTTCAGACCTTCCACGCTAAGACCGCAAAACGTGGAAGGTTCAATCCCAAAAAACGCCCCGGATGAAAGAATTCCGGCTTCGGGAAGTATATCAATATAAGAAATCAAACTGATTATCCGCAATTCGTACAACGGGTTCGTCATCCCCGGCTTTGACCGGGGATCTCAACGCTGGTTAAATCGAATTATCTGTGGCAAGCGATGCCCGGGCAGGCCGGGCATGACGAAACTGGGAATCGTGCATAATGAAACAGTTGTACGAATTGCGGATAATAAGTGAAATTAATATCGTACAGTACAACTGCCAGATTAATGCAGTCTACACAAGTATTTTTGTCGAGATGAGCAAAAGAACGAAAACATACACCGATTCTCTCCCCTCCGAAGTTGCGGAGAACTACCCGGAGCTCACCTTGGCACAGTACCGCCTGCTATGCTACATCGCATATTGCGGAGGCTGGCCGGGGCTATGGAGCATTGCAAGCTATGATGCCGAGTTCAACATAAAGAAAGGCAGGACAAATGCTGACAGACAGGCGCTCAGGAAGGCAGGATTGCTCATTGACATTGTCAGGAACAGGCTTGAAGAGGAAAAAGTCGTGCCCTCGCTCTGGTTCGGCATCGTGATTCCGATGATGCGGAATCATCCTGACTGGTGTGAAACATTCGCACATCTCAAATTCCAGTACAACGCGGAGAGCAAATACCTCTGGCTGTTCGCTGAATGCATCAGTTCCGGAGACATGGAACCCCTGGCAAGACAGCGATATCCTGAAGGCAAGGATGTCTGGCAGTATTTCGAGCCATTCGTCCTGCAGGAAGACGGAGGAAGAATCCTGTCTTTTCTCCCTGATGAAGAACTCAATGAACTGCTCAAGCACATTCTAGACAATGCCTACGCCAATGATTCCCTGGGTATCGAGCTACTGGACAAAGTGCGGATGGCCGCCAAGTCCTCCATGACCAGCCCGGAGGAAGTCGTTGACCAGGCGGATGCGTTCCGATATTTTCTTGAAGGGACAAGACCTGCGGAGAAGGCTCCGGATTCAATGGAGACCCTATGGTCAGAATCCGTCAGGGCCATATCATTGCTGTATAAGGGATATCTCCCAGAATCGTTCGATGCCTTCAGGAAGGCATTGCTGAAGGACCAGGCCGGAAAATCCTTCAGGAACAACCTCCTGAACTGGTTCTGGGCAATCTGCCTGATACGAAACGTGAGAAAATTGGGCAGCAATCGGGCGAAAACCTGCATTGAGGCCCTGATGAAAGACTCTACATTCAAATATGAATCAGGAAATACGCCGGCCTGGATTCTCCTGACATATCTGGACGACAATTCAAAAATTGATGATGTCATCTCCTCGCTCAGCAAATTCATTGGAACCACAAATAATCCCATCGCCCTGTATCTGGGTGATATAGTTGCACACTACTACCGTATAAATGAAGACCAGCTGCTGGAACTTGGTTGGAAAGACAGCGCAGAACCCCGGATGATGATTCTCCGGAGCGAAGCATCCCCTGTCATTCCAACCACTACTGCAGCGAAGAATGCCCTTCAACAGGCATACGGAGGTCCCGGGACCCTTACGGGGATGTTGCGGAAAGAAGCGTGGGAAATGGCCCTTTCATCCCTGAGCGGAAGGTTGGAGGATATCGCCGCCGAACAGGAAACCAAGTATAGGATTATCTATTTCTTCACCGACAAATGGATTACCGGGATAATGGAGCAGTCCCGTAAATCCGATGACGAGGAATGGGGAAATGACCGCCTCCTGTCCCGCAGTATTCTACTCAACGCCGGCTACGACTCGATGGACACAACGGATATCCGGGTAGCGCGGGCCATAGGAAACAAACGCATTGATATTCCTGACCTTGATATTGCCCTGCCGCTGCTCGCCGGTACGGGCAGGATATTCCAGGGTCCGCATTACCATAAGCCCTACAGGGAAATTCCCATCGAGGAAGAAGCACCGTTCGTGGCTTTCACCGGAAATGGCGGAATTATCGAAGTCAGTTCCAATGCCGCCTGCGACCCTGACGGGATGGTCAAGGCCGCGACAATCATTCCGAGGAACAGTGGGTATACCTGCATCCGCACAAACCCAATCCATAGGGATATTCTCAATAAGCTATTGAAAATAAAGCAGTTCCCGGCATCCGCAGCGAATCAGATCCGTGCCACCATCGAATCTCTCGAAGGCATCATTGAGGTACGCTCCTCACTCGGCGGACATTCCTTTATTCCCACATTGAGGGGAAGCACAAGACTGGCACTGAGGCTGACTCCAGAGCCGGATGACAAAAACAGTTACCTTCTCGATATCCATACCTCGCCCAATGAAGATGGATTCCTGAGATGCGAGCCCGGCCAGGGAGCGGAGGATGTGTATGATGACACAGGGGAAAATGCCGTATTCATCCATAGGGACCTCCAGCAGGAATATGACAATTATATGGAACTCCGGGACGCGGCGGAGAACGACTTCAAGCTGGAGTTCTCAAGCCCTACTAGTTGTACCGTTTGCGGTTCAGAATCCCTGCTGAACATACTTGTATGGGCTTATGACAACAGGGACAAGTGCTTTGTTGAATGGCCTGAGGGCAGACCTCTAAGGTTCAGGGGCGATGTCAATGCCGGTGATATCGAAGTATCGGTGAGAACAAATATGGACTGGTTTTCCGTAGAGGGAGAGCTCAAGCTAGGAGAGAAAAGCTACGACCTGGATGCCATCCTCGCCGCCATGCGTGCATCCGATGTTCCCGGATACATAAAACTCGGGGACAAGGACTATGTCAGGATGTCCAAAATCCTGCGCAAGCATCTCGAAGCATTGGACAGGATGATGACAGGCAGGAACGGAAGCCGGGGAAAATCCATTCCACCCTACCGTGTGGGCCAGCTGGCTGAAATACTTGGGGACAATGGAGGCATCGGGGCCACGATGGATGATGGTTTCAAGACTTTGCTCAAGAGGATGCAGGACGCCTACGATTCCACCCCGGAGCTGCCTTCCGGACTCAATGCCACCATGAGGGAGTACCAGGTGGAAGGATACCGCTGGATGAAGAGGCTGGATGCCTGGGGTGCAGGAGCCTGCCTGGCAGACGATATGGGCCTCGGGAAGACATTGCAGAGCCTGGCATTCATTCTCAGCAAGGCTCAAGACGGCCCGTCCCTCGTCATTGCCCCGAAATCAGTCGTCCCGAATTGGGATATAGAGGCAGCGAAGTTCACACCTTCATTGAAAGTATCCCTGCTGAATTCCGGCAGTCCTAAAAAACGCGAGGCGATTATTGCCTCGGCAGCACCGGGAGATGTAATTCTCGCCACATATGGTGTACTGTCCACTGAGTCAAAGCTTCTGGCATCAAGGGAGTGGAATGTGGTCTGCCTTGACGAGGCACATCAGATCAAGAACCGGAACACCAGAATCAGTTGTGCTGCAATGGGGCTCAATGCGCGCAGCCGCATTATCCTGACCGGAACACCAATACAGAACCATCTCGGGGAACTGTGGAACCTCTTCCAATTCATCAATCCGGGTCTCCTGGGCGACTGGCCCGACTTCAAGGCCAGATATATGATGGGGACAGCCCTCGATGATGAGAACAAGGTCTTCCTGAAAGATCTCGTACAGCCTTTCATTCTCAGGCGCACCAAGGATGAGGTCCTGAAGGATCTGCCTGAAAAAATCGTATATGAACAGATGGTGGAACTCTCCATGAGCGAGATGCAGCTGTATGAGGCAATGAGACAGAACGTGGAGGATTATTTCAACAAGAAGAAAAAGGAAGCTGCCGCCAAGATTTCATTCTTCGGCGAATTGACCAATCTCCGTCTGGCATCCTGCTCAATGTCACTTGTACACGAAGACTGGAAAGGGGGTTCAAGCAAGCTGGAGGCATTGAAGGGCATCATTGACGAGTTGTCTGCCGTTGAAAGCAACAGGGTAATTGTTTTCAGCCAGTTCACTTCATTTCTCGGAATGGCCAGGGAAATGCTGGACAAGGAGGGCTACAGATATTTCTATCTGGACGGCCAGACTGACCTCGAAGAGAGGGGCAGCCTCGTGACACAGTTCCAGAACGGGGACTGCCCCATCTTTCTGGTCAGCCTCAAGGCCGGCGGGCTCGGGCTCAATCTCACCGCTGCCAATTATGTCATCCTGCTGGATCCATGGTGGAATCCGGCAATAGAGAACCAGGCAATGGACCGGGCCCACAGATTCGGCCAGAAGAGAAACGTCACCGTAATCCGCCTCATATCCAAGCACACCATCGAGGAGAAGATCCTACGGCTTCACGAGACCAAACTGAACCTCTCCGACGAGTTTATGGAAGGCACGGCTGACAGCTGGAATCTTACAATGGACGACATTCTCGAAATGGTATCACCATTCAGATAGGACAATTATGACAGTAGAGGAATACAACAAGTACCAGGATGAACTCGAATGGGCTGGGTGGCTCAAGACCCGGATAACAAAAGCTCTTGAGGGGACAGGCCTGCGCCCGGAAGTCGAAGTCATCCCGAAGACATGCATTGAGGAATTCGATGAATCAGGCATCGTCAGGAAAAAGGAAGAACCGGCAAAGTTGAGGATAGCCATCACGATGCCATTGGAGTGGAGGGTGGTGAATTTTCTCACACTGGAGAAGGCCACCGCTGATAAGGCATTGGACATAGTTCTGAAAATCAAGGAATTCGCAATGGAGGCATGGCCTGACAAAATGGTCACGGACAGGCAGTATGATATGTTCCGGAGACTTCCCGGCTCATTCGAATGGCTGACGGAGAAGACTCCCGAAATTCTTTGGAGACTGACTATGTGCAGGATGTGCGAGACCATCGGGAAAAGGAACATCAAGGACATTGAACTATACGATGACTCTCTCGTGATAAACACCAGGAGAGGCTCCTGGATGATTAACTATGACAACTTCAGGGCCCGGCTTGACAAGGTGGAGGAGGAGATGAGACCTTGGATGCGCCGGCCTATACGATATGAATTTTTAAAGAAATTACGCAAGGAGAAAGAAAATGGAAAGCATCAGGACAAGGGTTGAAAATCTACTCGGGCATCTCAGTGCCGGAGCTCTTGAAAGAGAGGAGGCTATCGGGCTCAGCCTGCTGAGTGCGGCAGCAGGTGAAAGCATATTCCTGCTGGGACTGCCAGGCGTTGCAAAGAGCATGATTGCACGCAGGCTCTCACTTGCATTCAGGGATGCCCGGAGATTTGAATACCTGATGAGCAGATTCAGTACTCCGGACGAGATTTTCGGGCCGGTGAGCATATCGGGGCTTAAAGATTCGGACACATACGAGAGAGTCATTGACGGCTACCTCCCTACCGCCGATGTAGCATTCCTCGATGAAATCTGGAAAGCCGGTCCGGCAATCCAGAACAGCCTCCTGACGGCCCTCAATGAGAAGATTTTCCGTAACGGGCGCAATGACCTCAGGCTACCGCTCAAGGCTATCATTGCCGCATCCAATGAACTTCCGGCACAGGGAGAGGGCCTGGAGGCACTTTGGGACCGCTTCCTCGTAAGGTATATTGTGGAGCCTATCAAGGACAAGGGCAACTTCCTTACTCTCGTGACAGGAGGCACGGCTGTCGGTTGCGAAGTCCCCGACGACCTTAAATTTACCTCCGTGGAAATGAAAGAGATGCTGCGCCTGAGGGATTCAGTGGAGGTTCCTCCGGAAATACTGGAGCTTATTTACACTATCAGGGAGAAATATGACAAACGGGCCCAAGAAATGATGAAGGACAAGGCTTCCGGCGGCAATGAAGCAGCCAATGACCCCGATGATGAAGATGAAAGTGTTCCTTACGTGTCCGACAGAAGGTGGAAGAAAATCGTAGGGATTCTCCGCACCAGCGCCCTGCTGAATGGCCGCGGACAAGTGGACTGGTCTGACTGCCTGCTAATGGAACACCTTATATGGGACAATGACAGCCAGACGGTTATGGTAAGGGAGGATATCTGCAAAGCAATTGTGACTGCCATAATGCGGGAATCCGCGTCGAACCCGGAATCAACAGGCTGGAGAACGAAGCCTGCCACCAAAGGCCCGGCCAAGTTCTGGAGTCCGGACGGAGGCAGGCATTACGGCTTCGATGCGGGAGGAGAACTTATGCTCATTTCAGCAAGCGACTATAAAAAATTAAGTTCTGTCCCTTTATACGGCCGGTTCGGGACGAACAACACGGTTGAAGTAAGCAATTCTCCGGCGGATTTCACCATCCGGTGCACATCCCCGGGAAGTGTCATCATCAACAATTTCAGCTACCCACTCCGCCTCGAAGGATCAATGCCAGGGCGGGCCGAGGACTTCCTGAATGCCGTGGCAAACTCTTCAAGGAACCGGATTGAGAGTTTCATGAAATGCATTGAGGACAACCTTTTCACCAAATCTTTCAGCAAATACAAGGAATTGGGCCGCCAGCTCAGACGCTACGGCAGCAAACCCGGCACGACCTCCACAACAACCTCATTCTGATGCTGTATTCCAGACTAATCTCATCGCTTATTGACGAAAGCATTGCTGCGCTCCTTGGAGGCTACAATGTCACAGATGCCATAGGACACATCCAAGACAATGGAGACCCTGTCCGCAGGGCCCTCATCAATGTTGTCAGTGAACCCCGTTTCCAGAGTACGGTTCGGGCTGAGAAAAGCTGGGAGCAGGCCGCGCAAAAAAGGCTGGAGGAACTGGCCGCAATGTTGCTCCAAACTGAAAATCTCAATCAGGAAGAACTACAAACATTGTTGGAACAATTCCTCTCGAGATTTTTCCTGGAGATGCTTCGGAGCAAAAGAAAAGTCCGCCGTCTTCCGGGACCTGATGCAAAGAGAGTCTCCGGTGGTGAAGGAGATGGCTCGATACATGATGCCCTGGAGGAAATGAAAACCGGAAGCGCCGATGAAGAAGATGAGGATTAGGGAAATGAGGACAAAAATGATGACTCAGACATATTAGGCGGGGACGGGAAAGGCGGAGGAACCAACAACTCAAGAGATGAGGAAAGGCAAATCGAGCTCAAGTTCCTCCGCAGCATACCGCCAAGTCTCCGCAAGCTTGCAAGGCTTATCGGCCGCACCTCCCAAAGTGCAGAATCGGAAGGGCGCTTCCTCACGGCCTCCAAATCGGACATCGCCGGAATCACCGTAGGGAATGACCTGAGCTGTATCCTGCCATCGGAAATCGCCTTGCTTGCAGGGCCAGGGACACAGGACATATTCCTCCGCAAATTCGCGGAAAAGCGGCTCCAGGTATTCGCCTCGGCATCATCCGGCAGCCAACATCCCGTATCACATCAGGACGGGCCGGTCATAATATGCCTGGACACGAGTTCCTCAATGATGGGCTATCCATCCCAAATTTCCGCAGCGCTCACACTCGCAGTGTCCATCTACGCCCAAAGACGGCACCGCAAAGTCCTGATTGTCAAATATGCGGACGGCCATATAATCTACAGGTTGACAAATCTCCGCAGGCAGAGACCGGAACTTCTGGTTTTCCTCTCATCAGTCTGCAACGGCGGCAATGACGAAAATGCGATGTTCTCCTGGCTCTTCGGCACAATCCTGCCCCGGGAGAAGGCCTTTACGACCGCCGATGTGCTGTGCGTCTCCGACTTCGGATGGATGCCGGTTAACAGGGACACGATGAACACAATCAATGAATACAAGAAGCGGGGGATGATTTTCTACGGACTGAATACGTCCACTTTGAAAATCGATCATTCTTTCTTCCTTGAGCTGGGAGAGGAAGGGGCCGGGCCCGGCGAAATCATTGACTCAATGTGGCAGTGGACCAATGGGAAATGCATCGAGGTATAGGCTCGATGTATATTCCGCAAAAAATCCCTAATTTTGCAACATGAGACTAGTAATTCAGCGATGCCGGGAAGCATCAGTTACAATAGACGGAGCTTGTGTCTCCTCAATAGGCAAGGGCCTGCTCGTACTTGTGGGAGTCGAGCAGGGCGATACCGAAGCGGACGTTGACTGGCTCGTCGGCAAGACGGCCGGGATGAGAATCTTCGATGATGAGGCAGGAGTAATGAACTTGAGTGCCAATGACATAGGCGGAGAGATCCTCGCAGTGTCCCAGTTCACCCTGACCGCCTCCACACGCAAGGGAAACCGTCCGTCATACATCCGTGCAGCCGGTCACGACCTTGCAATCCCCCTCTACGAATCATATTGTTCCAAGCTCTCCACGGCCATCGGCAAACCCGTCGGCAAAGGCGTCTTCGGGGCCGACATGAAGGTCGCCCTTGTCAATGACGGACCGGTCACCATCATCATTGACTCACGGCTCAGGGAATAGAATATCTTTCAGGGCTGCCTGCCAGTAATTCCATCAGCGCATAAGACGAAGCTCATCGTACCTGAATCAGGAATGAAAACTCGTAATCCCTGCCGGAAGGTACGCAGTGGTAAGGCTCCGGCTCGGAACCCCAGCTATCGTAGCCGCCTACTCCGCGGTGGAGATGGTCGAGGCAAACCTCCACAAAATCGCGTTCCACAATGTCGCAGACGTGGGACTGCGGACGGACAAAGCCTTCTGTATCAAAGTCTTCAATACTATTGCGGAGAGCATTGAACTCGAACGGAACGTCCGAGACAATGGTAAGGCTGTGCTTCTTGCCGGAGAGGGAGAGCCATCTGGTATCGGTATGGTGGCCGTTCTCCTGCGGACGAACATACGGGTAATAAAGGTCGGAAACATTGGCATTGTACAGGCCAATCAATGTCCCGGCCTTGCGGTCAACATAGTTTTCCTCCGGGCCACGTCCGTAGTAGCTGACATTGGCATAGTCCGCAGGCAGCCTGAAACGTAGTCCAAGCCTCGGAAGGCCGGGCGTTCCTTCAGGGCAGGCCCCGAAGCGGCAGAGGACTTTCACGGCACCTGAGGCAAGAATGGTGTAATCCATTGAGAATGAATTGCCTGCCTCAAGGTCATAGACCACTGAAACACAGGCCTCGCTGCCAGCGACCTCGGCATTGACAGACTTCACAGAAGGAGTGGATTTCCATACGGAGAGACGTTTCGGCATAGAGCAGCCATAGTCATTGTCGGTAGGGGCACGCCAGAACGAAGGCCTGAAACCGAAACCGTCCTTTATATATTCGACATTCCTTACCTTGTAGGACTTGACATTGCCGGTAGTCTTGTCAATGCTGAAGGACAGTCTCGACGAACTTACTGTCAGGTCAGAAGCAGACTCGGAAACCGCAAGGGCAGGCCCGGCCGCATTGATCATAGCAGGCTCATACTTCCCTCCCAGGGCAATCTGCCCCTTGGCGACCTCGTATCCGGAACGGTCTTTGGCAGAAAGATTTACAAGATATTCACCGGCATCCTCAGGCAATGCGAACAAATCCACCTCGGTGCCGGACTGAGGCTCCAGGTCAAGGGTAAATGACTTATGCCTGCAAGGCTTTCCATCCTTCAGCAGCATCATCGTAAATGTATAACCGTCAGTATTGGTAAAGTAGAACCTGTTGAAAATCTTCACTTTACCATTGCCAGCAGGCTCGAAAGCGAAATTCTGGTAGGCATATTTCACCTCAGCCATCGCAGGATGCGGGTTGCGGTCCGGATTCACAATACCGTTGCAGCAGAAATTTGCATCTGAAGGCTGGTCAATGCCGAAGTCCCCGCCGTAGGCCCAGTACGGACGGCCCTCCTCATTCTTCACTAATATGCCCTGGTCAACCCAGTCCCAAATAAAGCCGCCCTGCAGATGAGGATACTTGTATATCGCTTCCCATTGGCCGATTAGATTGCCATTGGAATTGCCCATTGCGTGGGAATACTCTGACGGGCATACAGGCCGGTCGGCCCCACGCTCCCCTATGGCATTGAACCAGTCGGCTCCCGGATACTGGGGCACATACATATCCGTGTTCCATTCCCATTGTGCCCTCTCGTAATTGACCGGACGGTTCATCAGATTCTTCTCCTGCTCCTTGAGATAGAGATAGGTGTTGTAGAAATTGTAACCGTTTCCGGCCTCGTTTCCAAGCGACCAGATGGTGACGCAAGGATAGTTGCGGTTGCGGAGGAACATGTTGCGGGTACGCTCCATGTGGCAGTCAAGCCATTCCGGGGCATTGCCGAGGGTGCGACCCCTGTTGAGATTGTAGCCGCAGCCGTGGGACTCAATGTTGGCCTCGTCATAGACATAGAGACCAATCTCGTCGCAAAGCTCGTAGAACTGCCGGTCCTGTGGATAGTGGCAGAGACGTACCGCATTGATATTGTGGGCCTTCATAAGTTCCAGGTCCTTGCGGCAGAGCTCCATCGGGACATAATGCCCGGTATGCTCATTATGCTCGTGAACATTGACTCCCTTGAACTTGACCGGCTGTCCGTTCACGAGAAATATATTGCCCCTGAGGTCGAACCTGCGGAAACCGACATTGAATGGGACCACCTCAGTCACCTTCCCGTCACGACTCAGGGTAATGAAAAGGCGATAGAGGTTCGGTGCCTCGGCCGTCCATTTCAGCACATCGGCAAGCCTGTCGTTGAAGCAAAGTTCCGTCTTGGAGCCTGCCTTGGCAGAGCCGTCGGACGATCCGCTGCTCACAACCTTGCCGGAAGCATCGACGAGCTCATAGCCCAGCCCGAATGCGGCATCTTCATCTGAATCATTCTGTATCAATGCCTTAAGAGCAAACACCCCGTCCTTGTAGTCCTCATCGAGGGTGGAGACCACGGTGAAATCCTCAATCTTGAGCCGAGGCTGGGACCAGAGGAAGACATCACGCTCAATGCCGCTTATCCTCCAGAAATCCTGGCACTCCAGATAAGAACTCGTACTCCAGCGGTATATCTTGAGTACCAATTCGTTATCCCCTTCACGGAGATATTTGTCGAGCAGGAACTCAGCCGGGTCCTTGGAATCCTCATTGTAGCCGACCTCATTGCCGTTGACATAGACATAGACACCGGACTTGGCCCCTGCGAGATGAAGATACACATTCCTTTCCTTCCAATTCTCCGGCACCCTGAATGTCCGGCTGTAAACTCCGTAAGGAATGACTTCCGGCAATGTCGGAGGGGTTGGATGCCCACCCAGAAACTCGTACG
>JBJEBP010000136.1:0-2794 GCA_051870135.1 Candidatus Cryptobacteroides sp.
GATTCTTCTCCTTGATTCTATCGACTCTCAGAAGGTCGTTTGTCTTATCCTTTTTCCTGTATTTCTCGAAATCGTCATCGAGAAACACCTCCAAGCCATCCTCTGTCAGCTCCACTCTTGAACTTCCGAAAAAAGACTGTTCCCCAAGTTCGGCAAGGCCTCTTGTCTGCAGTATGTGTTCTTCATTCTGCCAGCGTACAGTCTGCTCCATAATCATATTCTGCTTGTCATAGATATCCTGCAGGGCTGAATCCAGATAGGTCCGGCCGCTGAGGTATTCATTGCACAAGTAATAATAGAATACACGATCATACGAGTGTTCAATCAGTTTTCGTGCCTGCCTGACAATATTCAAACAACTATTGTCACGTTCAAGGCATCGCACCTCACCGGCAAGCCTTCTGACAGAATAATTCTCCCGTTTTCTCGCCTGCACAAAGTCATAAACCGTTTTGACGAACTCGAACTTGTCAAGGTCCCGGGTCGTGCCCAATTTGCACTCGGCAAATTCGCCGAGAAAGAGTTCATAACCTTGACGGGATGGCTTCATCTTATATTCGTCGTCATCCTTCCAGGTCTTTATCAAATCCAGTTTATGCAATTCGGATGATTCCTCAATGAAGGTCTTCATCTTCTGCAGCAGCTCCTTTTGGTTGTCTATGATATCCTTGAAAGTGGTCTCCAAATCAGTGTTGCGGTCATCAAAATAACTGTCCTTGCAAGTATCGTAGAAAAGGATTCTGTCATCTATTGCAGGGACAAGTTCCCTGACTTTGCAGACAAACTCACAGGAAGAATATTTCTTCTCAAGGTCACTGACCATTGCGTACAGTCCGGACGAGCTTACGTGTTCATCCTCACGGTTTTCCACCCAGGCGCCGACCGTTCTGACGAATTCGAACTGGTCCAAAGCCCGGCAGGCCTGTTTGCACTCGCCTATGGCTTTCCCGTCAATGATGGCATCGAATACCGGGTCGGAAACCTTGAACTGATACCTGATAAACTGCATCTTGTCATTGGCGAGCTCAATCAAGCCGCGGATAAGCATTTCTTCAAGCTCTCTCTTATGACTGACGATATCAAGAGAAGTGCACTCGAAATATCTGGCCAAGTCATCAATGTCACTGTATGAGCCGCCTGCACATCTGTCATAGATTGCAGAGAAAATCACTGTCTGCATAGTGCCGGTGCCAAGGTACTCTCCGAGTAATTGTATTTCATTCTCCACCTCGGCAATATTCTCAAATTTTTCGTCACGAAGTTTGCCGCATATGGTCTTTATCAGACCTACCGGGTTTAATGTCTTTTCCATAATGATTTGCTACTTTGTAATTATCTTGTCAATGATACCATAGCTGAGAGCTTCCTGTGCATCCATCCAACAGTTTCTGTCTGCATCCCTGGCGATTTTGTCCATTGCGGTTCCGGTCGCTTCGGAGAGGGATTTATATATTTTCTCTCGGACTCTCTTAATATGCAAGGCAGCTATCTCGATGTCCGCCGATTGGCCTTCAGCTCCGCCCAGCGGCTGGTGAATCATAACCTCAGCGTGCTCAAGTGCGCTTCTGCAGCCGGGCTCTCCGCTCGCCAGAATCACTGCCGCCATAGAAGCTGCCATTCCTACGCATACCGTCTCCACAGGGGATTCTATCATATCCATCGTATCGATTATCGCATAGCCGGCGCATACGGCTCCGCCGCCCGAGTTGATATACAATTTGACGGGATCGTGACTGACAGAGTCAAGATAAAGAAGTGCTGAGACAATGGTGTTGGCCATCTCGGGATTGATTTCACTCCCGATGAAGAGGATTCTGCTTTCCAGCAGAAGTGTGCTCAGATTTACATTTTCCGTTGACATATGATTGACTGCATTTGTTTCAGTTGCAAAGAAAACCGGTTTCACTGCAATTTTGTGGCAGTGGCATATACAATATTTTGCGAAGAATCCGGAAGCTTTGACCGGCCTGCTGTTCATTCTACCGCTGTTGTTGCAACTGGAGAGCCCTATCGCTTCATCATTATATCCCTCAAAAATGCGAGATAATGAGAAAATTTATAGGGCAATTTCGTCATTATGTCCAAATAAATGTTGAGATAATGATACGAGCAGAGAAAATTTGATTACCTTTGCAATAACATCAATATTGAACGATATGGAACCGAAACTGATTGGAAGACAATACGAATGGGATTTGCTTGATGAAGTAATGAAGTCGGGTGAATCCGAAATGGTCATAGTATATGGAAGAAGACGTGTGGGGAAAACTTTCCTCATCAACAAATTCTTTGACAATACCTATGCGTTCAAGCATACCGGAGTGTTCAACCAAAGCACAGGAAAGCAGCTCGAACGCTTTGCGGCCTCTCTTGAAGATTACTCCGGTGAGGCCGTCTCAGTTCCTGAGAACTGGTACAAGGCGTTTGACTTTCTTAAGGCTTACCTGCACACCGTAAAATCGGAGAAGAAAGTCGTTTTCATAGACGAGATGCCGTGGCTGGATACTGAGGGCTCCGACTTCGTGCCCGCATTGGAGTCGTTCTGGAACGGCTGGGCATCAGCCGAGGACAATATCGTCCTTGTGGCTTGCGGTAGTGCGACTTCGTGGATGACCGACAAACTCCTTGGAGACAAGGGCGGTCTGTTCAACAGGTCTGCGACCCGCATATTCCTCCGACCTTTCAACCTGAAAGAGACCGAGGAGTATCTCAAAGCCCGCGGATTCGAACTGACCAGATATGATATTGCGGAGTGTTACATGATAATGGGCGGCATTCCGTTTTACCTGAAGCA
>JBJEBP010000137.1:0-2791 GCA_051870135.1 Candidatus Cryptobacteroides sp.
CCTGATGAGTCACGACGGCGTGGGTCGCATAGCACATGCAGATATGGTCGAGTTTCGGA
This sequence comes from Candidatus Cryptobacteroides sp., assembly GCA_051870135.1. Classification (GTDB taxonomy): domain Bacteria; phylum Bacteroidota; class Bacteroidia; order Bacteroidales; family UBA932; genus Cryptobacteroides. The sequence goes on from JBJEBP010000137.1 coordinate 60, forward strand.
TGCCTCAGCCAGCTTTCCGCCCAGGTCCTGCCGTCGTCGAGATGATTGTCTATGTCAAGCTCAGCGTCGCTCATAAAGGACTTGTGTCCGCAGCCCGGATTCCAAAATGGACGGCAGGAGATGATTTCCAAGTCACCCTTGACATCCCTCTGGAGGGTGGCGTTGATAAGGATCATCCTTGTGAAGTCGGACCCGTAGAACTCGTCATCCGCCAGGTGGAGTACGTCCTTCGCCGAGTCTCCCCAGTACTTCAGCGTTCCTTCTACCGTGAGGTCATCGTCCTTGGGGTCCATCGGGAGGTCGAGGATGTTCCGGTACATCCTGCCGGTCCGGGAGAACATGTCGCAGGTGAGTTCATACAGGTGCGCATTGACGCTCTCCATCCTTTTTACCTCTGCCTCGGAGCAATGGATTTTGAACATCTTCGAGAGAAGATAGTACCGTCTCCCAAGCAGGTCCTCGACCTTCTCGGCAGTCCTCTCGCTCTTCTCCCAGCGTCTGGACGAGAGCGTCAGGGGGTCTCCCGTGAGGCGGAGTATGCTTTTCTCCACGTTCTGCACCTCTGCGCGGTACCTCTCTATTCTCTCTTCTTCCGGAAGCGTGTCAAGAGCATTGATGGCCTCAAACCATTTCATTTGCTGCTCATATAAATCTCCGTAATGTTTCATCGTCCCTGATTTTATGCTGCAAATATGGGATATGCCACTGCAATAATATGGCAGTTGTAAATCTCTACGGAATTGCGGCCAAATAAATATTTCAATATTGTTATTTATGAATATTTCCATATTCCAATATGTTTTATATATTTGCAAAAAAATGAAATATGGATTGCGAAGTATTGTACAGAAACTCCCAGAGACTGATCATGCATCAGAGCCTTGACTTTAAGAGGGAGCTATATTACAAGATCAACTGGAACGCTCGTTTCATCGGCATCAAGGGTCCTAAAGGCGTCGGCAAATCCACCTTGCTCCTTCAGTACATCAAAGAAAACCTGATGAATGAAAATGTCCTGTATGTCTCTTTGGATGATATGTGGTTTGCTACCAACTCAATTATGGACTTGGTAGAATACCATTATATCAATGGTGGCACACACCTGTTTCTGGATGAGATCCATAAATGCACTCATTGGCAGACATACATAAAAAACATATACGACAATTATCCGACGATGAGAGTCGTATTCACCGGAAGTTCGATGCTTCAGATTGAGAAGGGTGAAGGGGATTTGTCAAGAAGAGTCGCTATGTACACAATGCACGGGATGTCATTTCGTGAATATCTGAATTTTGAGGGCATTCTGGATCATCCTGTAATAACCTTGGATGATTTGCTCACAAAACACATTTCCATTGCATCGGATATCGTGGAGAAAATCAGAATCATACCTCACTTCAAAGACTACTGTAAGTATGGATATTATCCTTTCTACAAAGAAGACAGGGAAGGTTTTCATGCTCGCCTGAACGAAGTCTGCCGTCAGGTAATAGAAAGTGACATACCTTCTGTAGAAAAAGTTGAATATGTAACCGTCCAGAAGTTGAAGAAGCTATTGATGATCATCGCATTGCAAGTGCCTTTTGTCCCTAAGATGGATGAACTTTATGCGCAACTTGAGACGAGCCGAGAGCAAGGACTTAAATTACTGGAATTGCTTCAGCGGGGTGCTTTGTTGGGCCTTCTTAAAACAAAGGTCAAATCCGTGAAACAGATGGCTGCTCCGGAAAAGATGTTCCTGGACAATCCGAATCTGATGTATGCTTTCAACAGGAATCCGGAGATTGGCACTATACGGGAGACCTTCTTTTACAATCAGGTCAGCAGGGCAGCAGAAGTATATTATCCTAAAAATGGTGACTTTCAGATAAATGACAAGATTCTCGTCGAAGTAGGTGGTGCAGACAAATCCTTCAACCAAATCAAGGATTTGCCTGATAGCTATCTTGCAATTGACAATGTCGAATTTGGCAGAGGAAACAAAATTCCTTTATGGCTGTTTGGCTTTCTGTATTAGTCAATATGTTAATACGGTCATGTCACAGGATGGGTTATATGTCCGTGATTTGGCTGCTGCAAATATGGGATATGCCCTGCAATAATACGGCAGGTAGATAATCAGCCGAAAAATCTTTAATGAATGCCGCTTTTTTGCAGTAATACCAGATATATTTGTCCCGGAAACCAATAGACACAGTATATGACACTTTCTGAATTACTCCGCAAGGTCTCGTTCGACGAGCTCATACCCACGCTGAAAGGGGTATATGATGTGAAGGACATCTACTCCTACAGGGAGGCGTTCGATGAGCTTATGCTAAATGAAGCCGCCGGACAGAGCGACGGAGTGATAGAACTGAGCAGGGACGAGGACGATGAGAACTGGATACACGTTACAGGTTGTCATGATTGCTGGAGTGAAGTCCTCGCGAGCAGGATACAGATAGAAGACGGACTGAGATTCAGTGATGCGGAGCTTGCTGCGCGGATCCTTTGGGAGATGACCTACTGGGGTTTCTCGGAGGATGATACCCCGTCATTCATGGAACGGCCGGACAACAAGTACAGGCGCAAATGGTCCGAGGTGCATTCCCGCCAGAAGGTGATGTATGCCAGGGGGCGCAAGGAGAAAAGGGAATGCTTCCGGGAAGCAATGTCCTGGGACATCTGCAAACGGATATGGGAGAGGGAGGAGAGGCGCAACCGCGCCAAGAGGATGCGTGATGCCC
>JBJEBP010000138.1:0-2789 GCA_051870135.1 Candidatus Cryptobacteroides sp.
ATAATGGGTCCTTACCTCCCTGATGTCGGAAATGGATTGTCCGGGAAGCGCCATAAGGTTCTGCTTGATCCTGAGGAAAATCTCCCCCTTTATGTTGTGCTGGTATTTGCGCAGGAGTTCGAAATTCGGGAGCAATCCTCCGGAGACTGTGTTCTCGATTGCCATTATGGCAGCATCAGCCAGCCCCGCATCCATTGACCTGTACAAGTCCTCGAAACTGTCACATTCAATTATTTCAATATCAGTCAAGTCTTTATAGAATAGTCTGGCAGCCTGTTCGTGGAAACAGCCTTTGACACCCTGGATGGCAATTCTTTTTGGCATTTTCTTCGTATATATTAGTGCGCTGACCGCTAAAGGTCGGCAAACTTAATCAAAATTTCAGAAAATTTGTACATTTGCACCGCGTTTTTGTGAAATTATATGTTTTTGACCGATATATCGATTGTTGCAAGGCTGATTCGGAAAATAGGAAGACTTGTGGCTGACTGCCATCTTGTCATAGTCATTGCCCTCGTGCTGTGTCTTTCCTCCTGCGGAACAGTGGCGAAATATGCACCACTTCCTGGATATGCCGAGCCTGAGATTGCTTATGAACCCCACGGAATACTCGAATCCGTGGTCCTCCCGACGAGTGTGCCGGGTCCGTCCGAGCGCCGTATGTTCGTCTATCTCCCCAAATCCTATTACGAAAACCCGGAAAAGAGGTATCCGGTGCTGTATCTGCTCCACGGGGCAAGCGGGACCGAACTCTCCTGGATAAAGCAGGGGAACATACTCCAGAACATCGACAGGCTGACTGAAGACGGGGATTTGGAGGAGACCATCCTGGTGCTTCCCAACACCAACCAGTACAATGACGACAGGGATTACGGGCACGGACGCAGGAAGAATATGCTCGAGGGCTTCGGCGATTTGGACGGGGTGGTGGAGACCGGTTTCGTGCAGGATGTGGTGATGCCCGTGGACAGTCTCTACCGGACCATAGCGGAGAAGAACTCCAGGGCGCTGGCAGGTCTGTCATTCGGTGCCCTGCAGACCATCCACATCTCTGCCAACCATCCTGATATGTTCGGCTATCTCGGTATGTTCTCGCCTGTGGCTGAGTCATTCGTGAAAATCAGTCCCTATGCGAAGTTCTATGCGAGGCTCAAAAAGAAACTTGTGGCACAGTTTGCCGACCCTCCGAAGCTCTATTGGCTTATGACCGGCAACATCGACATCTTCTTCCCGAGGCTGGAGTGCTATATGAGTTATCTCAACCGCAAGGGCTATGTGTATGAGGCATACATCACCAACGGCGGACACAATTGGCACAATTGGGAACTTTTCAGCATTATGTTCCTCCGTTCCCTGTGGCAATAGCAGGATTCCCGGAGTGGACAGATAAATCATAAAATTGCATTAGTGTCCGGTAAAAAATCATAAAAGTTCTTTGAAAATATTGAGAGTTAGGTAATTATAAGGCTTTTTTTGAGTCAACCGATTTGAATTTATATTTGCCAGACTAACGTAGAATGGCATATGCATAAAGGAAAATACGTGTTCTCTCAGCTTTTAGACTTCCTTGATCGTAACGACTTCAACTATCTCGCAAGGAAATATGGCGGCGACAAATATGTCAAGCAGTTCACCTGCTATAACCAACTTTGCGTCCTGATGTTCGGTCAGCTTTCCAACCGTGAAAGTCTCCGTGATGTTGTCCTGGCAACCCAGGCTCATGCATCCAAAGCCTATCATCTTGGATTTGGCAAGCATGCTGCCAAGAGCACTCTTGCAGATGCCAATACCAAACGCGATTATCGTATCTTCGAGGAGTATGCATATAAGGTCATCGCGGAAGCCCAACGATGTAGAATAGTTGATATCTTCAAACTGAATGGAAACGTCTATGCCTTTGATTCTACGACAATTGACTTATGTCTGAGTGCCTTTGAGTGGGCTCTGTTCAGAAAGAGAAAAGGAGGCATCAAGGTTCATACACTGTATGATCTCGAGACTCAAATTCCCACCTTCTTTCACATCACACCAGCAAGGGTTCACGACACAAAAGCAATGGATGTCATTCCATATGAAGAGAACTCATTTTACATCTTCGACAGAGGTTACAACGACTTCAAGCGTCTTCATAACATTGAAAGCATTGGAGCCTACTTCGTCATCCGGGGAAAGATCAACAATGACTTCAAACCAATGAAGTGGAAGCGCCGCTTTCCTCCAGAATCAGGGATACTGTCCGACGCAGTCGGCTATATGGCCGGCCAGCTGACTATGGAAAAGTATCCAGAAAAGATCAGAAGGGTCATATACTGGGACAAAGAGAACAAAAGGAAGTTCATCTTCTTCACAAATGCGCTGACTATCAGCCCAGTAATGGTTGCGGAGCTCTATCACAACAGGTGGCAGATTGAGCTGTTCTTCAAGTGGATTAAGCAACATCTGAAGATAAAAAAGTTCTGGGGCACGTCTGAAAACGCTGTCCGCATTCAGATCTACTCTGCAATCATAGCCTATTGTATGATGGCCATTGTGCAGAAAAAGATGAACATCGAACGTTCAATCTATGAGATGCTGCAGATTGTAAGTATCTCATTAACAGATACAATCAACTTAAAAGACCTCTTTGCAAAACCTAACTACAATATTGTCAATGAACTGGATGGTTCTACCGAACCAACTTTGTTTAATTGTTAAACTTTATAATAATCGTCCGGAACTTTTACCGGACAGCAATGTCTGCATATTACTTTGAAAATTTTTGTCAATTTGAAACTGTGCTTATGAAAATC
>JBJEBP010000139.1:0-11594 GCA_051870135.1 Candidatus Cryptobacteroides sp.
GTCAACGGATTGAAGGACGAGGACCTGGCTGGCTGCCCGAAATTCCACGAGGTCGTGGACGAGGTGGTGGATTGGCTGAAGGACAGCGACCTTGCTGGCTTCAACTCCTCCAAGTTCGACCTCCCTATGCTGGCCGAGGAAATAGAAAGAGTACGTCTCTTCCTTCACAAAGACATTGACCTGAACCTTCACGAGAAGAAGATGGTGGATGTGCAGACAATCTACCACGCAATGGAGCCGAGAAATCTCAGGGCCGCATACAGGTTCTACTGCGGAGGCCAGGATTTCGAGAATGCGCACACGGCCGAGGCTGACACCCTAGCCACATACGAGGTGCTCAAAGGCCAGCTGGACAGATACCCGGACCAATTGAAGAACAATGTGGACTTCCTCGCCAATTTCGCCGGAAGGCCGAAGACCGTGGACTATGCCGGGAGGCTTCTATACGGAAAGGACGGGGAGGCAATCATCAGTTTCGGAAAGCACAAGGGAAAGACAGCAAGGGAGGTTTACCAGACCGAGCCATCATATTTCGCCTGGATCCAGAACGGGGAGTTCACCCTTGATACCAAGAGGCAGTTCGAGATTCTCAGGCAGCAATTTGATGCTGAAAAGAAGGAAGCTGCAAGACAGAGTCGCAAGCCATTGGAAGGCAAGGACTTCGACGATGCCACCCAGCTTCTGTTCCAGCATTTCGGCGGAGACAGGCACCAGCGTTGAACATAATCGTAAGAACATACGGAGGTCATTATGTCACCAGGCCGGATACGACCTGGGAAAAGGACAATGAGGATTTTTTTCCTCCTGATTTCACGGAAATATTCGAATGGACTCCCGTGGTCTTCGCGCGTGTCTGCAAGCCGGGACGGAGTATCGGTGGGCGTTTTGTCAGAAGATATTATGACAGAGTGGGTTACGGAGTATTGCTCTACCCTGCGGACCACATTGCAGATGGGCCGGAGGAGTATGCGGAAGCATTGACATTGGACCATACTTCATTCCTGCCGGACCCAAAGATGGGCATTGAGGAGGCGTGCGGCAAGTCATTCTCCGTAAAGATGGACTGTGAACAGATATTCGACAGCGAGGCTGTTCAGGCCGGAGTCCTCATTGACAATGCCGTATGCGAGGCCACTAAGCGGCTCTATATCCGCACCGGAGACATTATCGCAGTGGAACTTGCTGGCAGAATGCCGCTCTGCACCAGGTCGGAAGGCAACCGGGAGATTTCCGGCATTGTCGGCAGCGATGCCGCTATGTCATTCAGGATCAGATTTGTATAAACCAGCATATTGTCATCTAAGAGAGCGTAGTCGAGAGATCTCTCCACGCGCTTCGCTTGGTCGAGATGACAGGGGAAGGGTGCTTGGTCGGGATGACAGAGCAAGGTCGCTTGGTAGGGATGACAGTTCGGGCAATGAGCAATGTGCAGCAAGTGGAGTACCCCACCCTAAAGACTCTCCAGTTCCGAAGCAATCATATCCCCTGCGGACAAGGCCCAGTCCGGGAAGCCCTCGTCCGGCCGGAAGCGGTTTTCAGCAAAGTCCAGTAGTATGTCCAGGTCGAATTTCTCCGCCTCCACGGCAGCATTGAAACGGGTGGCATCGTATGCATTGCATTTCTGCTCGGTATGGGAAGGAACCATCATCAGCGGCTTTCCGAGGTACATTGCCTCGCAGATGGACTCGAAACCGGCTGTTGAAGCGTAGGCCCGGCAGCCTGCCATCTGGCGCAGGAACTCCTTGTCATCCAGATAGTAGAACTTGAGATTCGGGTCAACGACCTTGACCGGAGCCTCGTCCTTGTTGTCCCAGAAGAAATGCAGGGGCACCTCAGGATGGGATGAATGCCATTCCTTCACCTCCTCCGCGAATCCGGCATTGAGAATATAGCCGAGAATATAGTCGCCATGCCGGAACTCAGGACTCTGCCTGTAGGCAAGCACCTCAGGGCGTAGGAGAGGCGGAACGACCTTGATGCGGTGTTCCTCATCGTCCGGCATTGGCCTGAACGACAATGCGAGAGACTTCACCGCCCCGTTGCAGATGGCCCTGCTGAAGAGATTCAGGCCGACGTGCTTCTCATATCCCACAAGTGGGAAATGGAAGTCTTCGTGCAGGAACAGAAACTGGTGGCCTATGCATATCATCGGGATTTCGCTGTATGATAGTTCGTGGACAATGGTCCCGAGGAGTTCATAGAAATTCACTATGACATCCGGGGAAGAATCCTTTATTTCATTGCGTATCAATGACAACGACGGAATAAGTTTCGGAGACATCGCAACATTGAAAAGCAATGTCTTCAATGCGTCCGGTCTCTTGTCCGAGGACGCAGTCACGAAATTGACCGACTCGAAATATGCGAGAGGCGCACGGACTCCCCCGGTGAAGAATGAAGGCAGGGTACGGGCGGGGCTCTTGCCTACGAGCATCTTCACGACCTCGTGACCGCGGGCTGTCAGGAGCTTTTCCATTGTCATCGCCTGTGTTAGATGACCTCTGCCCTCTCCTTGGATTATGAACAAGTATCTCATATCTGAGGCTTTACAAAATCATTGTACCTGAGAATGCTCCAATTTCCGTCAATGTCCTCGACAAGTGCGGAGAGCGATTCCACCCAGTCTCCCGAATTGAGATAATGTATCCCTCCCTTGAGCATCTTGTCCTCCGGATTGTGGATATGTCCGCAGATTATGCTGTCGCATCCTCGGGCCTTGGCAAAGTCGGCAAGGTCGGACTCGAAGCCGGAAATCAGGGAAACTGCCTGCTTGACCTTGTGCTTAATGACCTTGGAGAATGAATAATAGCCCTTCCCGTGACGCTTCCTGGCACGGTTCCAGACATTGTTGAACTTGAGCAGGAGGCTGTAGGCCTTGTCCCCGAGCTTGGAAATCCAGCGGAACTGTGCCGTGATGCTGTCGAAGGCGTGGCCGTGTATGACTACGTAGGAATGTTTCTCCTCCCTGATTATGAACTCGCTTACGACACTGATATTGAACAGTCTGGACGGGACGAGGGGGTCCAGGAAGTCATCGTGGTTGCCCGATACGTAAATGACCTCCGTGCCGTGCTTCTCCATCATTTTCATTATGACCCGGAAGAATGCGGAATGGTCTGCATTCCACTTGTCATCCGAGTTGTGAAGCTGCCACCCGTCGATGATGTCACCGTTCATAATGAGCCTGTCGCAGTTCACGGCACTGAGGAACTCCGACACTTCCCTGACTTTTGAATGGGGCGAGCCTAGATGAACGTCCGAAATGACAACTGTCTTGTAATGAGGCCTTTCCATAATAAAAACCATTAACCGGGCAGGGACAGGTCAACAATTAGGCTTGTCCGCCGAATAATCCTTGATATTCTGTTCATCCTCCTTGGGGCATATCAGCAGATTGCCGTCCCCGAAGGCAATGATATAGTCTTTCAATCCCTTGACAACCACCCTATTGCAACTCTCTGTATGGACAATGCAGCCCTCGCTGTCAATGAGCCTGACATCGCCGCCGACAATCCTGTTGCCGTCCCCGCTTTCCCTGATATGGCTCCCGGCTGAAGTCCAGCTCCCAAGGTCGGACCAGCCAAGGTCGGCAGAGATGACATATATCGCATCGGACTTCTCCATCACGGCATAGTCAATCGAGATTTTGTCGCATTGAGGGAAATATTCCTTCAGCACCGCCTTTTCCTCCGACTTTCCGAATGCCTCTGCGATTCTGTCCATCGTCCCGGCAATCTGAGGGGCATGCCTCCGCATTTCCTCAACTATGGTTGACACTGACCACACGAAGATTCCGGCATTCCAGAAATAATTGCCAGCAGCGAGATAGCTTTCGGCCGTGGCCTTGTCCGGCTTTTCCCGGAACTCATTGACTTTCACCACATTGCCTTCCTCCCTGGAAGACGAGCAGATATATCCGTAGCCGGTCTCGGGCCTGTCGGGATGAATGCCGACGGTGACAATTGAGGACGAGTCAGCAGTAAATGCCAATGCCTTGGAAATGACATCGGCAAACAATACGGTTTTCAGCACTATCGCATCCGACGGAGTCACGACAATGTTGGCCTCAGGATCTTCCCTCATTATCTTCCAGCAGGCGTAGGCAATGCAGGGAGCGGTGTTTCGGGCCACCGGTTCGGCGAGAATGTGGTCCTCCGGCATCTCCGGTATCTGTCTCCTGACGATGTCCACATACCGTTCGGAGGTCACCACCCACATCCGGGATACCTCGGCCACAGGACGGAAACGGTCCACGGTAAGCTGCAAGAGGGATTTCCCTACTCCGAGCAGGTCAATGAACTGTTTCGGCATCTCAGGTGTGCTCACCGGCCAAAGGCGGCTGCCTATGCCCCCGGCCATTATCACGATATTGGTGTGTTGTATCGAATGCATTATTATACAGTTAAGAAAAAACCTTCCCTATCTCCGTGCGAATTTAATGAAAATTCTCCGGTAAACAAGGAAGGCTTGTTCAATTGTACCCGAAAGGACTATTTCTTCTTATCCTTGGGCCTCTTGGGATAGACGTGATGGGTGTCTGCCCACTCCTGCCAATGCGAGGTAAGGTCATTGAGTATCTCAGGATGCTCGGCAGCCACATTGAAACGCTCTGTCCTGTCATTCTCAATGTCATAAAGTTCCCAGACCTTGCCCTTCTCGTCATAGACGGCTTTCCAATTCTTCCAGCGGACATAACGGTTGTCGAAATGTTCGCCGTAGATGTAGTCGTGGATGGACTTCTTCGGATTGGTCACAGTCGGGCAGAGAGAACTTCCCTCCATAGGATAGATTTCGCTGCCATTGTGATAGACAGTAGGATAGGTCGCTCCGGACACGTCCACGAAAGTGGCCATGATGTCAGGCAGGAAGCCGACATTGTTCCTCCAGGTTCCGTCATACTTGGCATACTTTTCAGGCCACGAGAGGATTAGCGGCGTGGAAATTCCGCCCTCGTATGCGCGCACCTTGTACTTGCGGTACGGGGTATTGCTGACCTGTGCCCAAGGCTTGCCGTAAGAAGGGGCTACCCAGCTGTTCGGGTCATTGATGTCCTTGATGGTTCCGAACCCGGTCTCGCTGTACGGCTCGGCGCAGGCTCCGTTGTCGGAGAGGAAGATGATGAGGGTGTTGTCACGCTCGCCTGTCTCCTCAAGATAGTCGAGGAGCTTGCCGACATTGTAGTCAACGCAATAAATCTGGGCGGCATAGACAGACATCCTGAGGCTGGAATTCTTCTGCTCCTCCGGCGTAAGTTCATCCCATTTGCGGTTCTCCCACTCTGCGACTCCCCATTCAGGCTTCACGATGCCGAGATCGATCATCCTCTGCCTCTTCTGCTCCTGGATGGCCTGCCAGCCGGCGTCAAACTTGCCCTTGAACTTGTCAATGTCCTCCTGCTTTGCATGAAGAGGCCAGTGAGGGGCATTGTAGGCCACATAGAGGAAGAACGGATCATCGTCCTTCCTGGTTCCGAGGAACTCTATCGCCTTGTCCGTGAACGCATCCGTGGTGTAATACGGTGGCTCCGGAACCGGAAGCTTGGTATTGTCAAGATAGAGGCCGCGGCCATCGTGAGGGGCAAGGTAGCTGGTCGCTCCGGCGAGAATGCCGTAGAACCTGTCGAATCCTCTCTGGAGAGGCCATTTCTCCATGCCGTGCATTCCCACATGCCATTTGCCGACCATATAGGTATGGTAGCCTGCGTCTCCGAGAACCTCCGCCATAGTCACGCAGTGGCGGTTCAATGCCGCCATATATCCGTCGGAGTCGTCCTCAGGCATCACCTTGCTGCCCGGATCCTCCGACATCTCGCCGATACCGGCCTGGTGCGGATAAAGTCCCGTAAGCAGGGAAGCCCTTGTAGGACAAGACCTTGCAGTATTGTAGAACTGAGTGTAGCGGACTCCGCTGGAAGCCAGCCTGTTGATGTTCGGAGTCGGGATGAGACCGCCGTAGCACTCAATGTCCGAGTAGCCCATATCGTCCACCATAATGAGGACAATGTTAGGCCTGGCCCCGGAAGTCTTCTTGGCTCCGGCAGCCTGTGCGACAGTAGCGGATGCCACTGCAGCCGCTCCCATCAATGCGATTTTGGATTTGTTGTTCATAGTTCTGTATTAATGAGTATGTTATTTCACCACGTTTCAACCCTGAGATCTCGTTCAGCATACTGACGAAGGACAAGTTTCTCCTTGACGCTCCAATGCTTGCCTCCAGACTCATATTTGTAGTCCATTTCAAACTGAGGAGCCACCTCATCACCTGAGAAAAATGTATAATCTCCTTCACTTCGCCATACCGCCCGATTGACAATAACCGATGCGGATTCTTCAGAGAAAGTCACATCAACATCAGCCGACTTACCCGTGTTCTCCGGCAATTCAATTGTGAATCCACCAGTCACATTGTCTCCGGCAATGCCCGGGCGATAAACGGAAGTCGGGGAAAGAGAAGCGAGAGTCACCGTCTTGTTATTGACAAGGTCATACTTCGGCGTTTCAACGGGTTCGCCGACAATATTTCCGTCAGCGTCAATCTCCACTCTGTCAGTAAGACGGTAATACACTCCGCTGTACTGATTAATGTACTTGACAGCGACAAGTGAAATCTCCGCCCCCTCCCTTATGGAAGTTTCATCTCCCGTAATGGACGTGCGAGTGACTCTAAAAGGAATCACATACTTTCCTGTCAATGCCTCCGGGTCGTTATAGAAAGCATCCGTAAAAGATACTGAAACATCAGCTACAGGGAGATTGCTCTTTCTTACACGCATCGTTGAAGGATCGCCAAGAATATAATAGTCTTCCGGCATCAAGACCTTTCCAAGCGACTCATCCACCAGAGATGGATCTATCTCAAATTCTGCCCAGTCCTTCATATCCACCTCTCGTTTACCGGCTATAGACACGCCTACATAGATTACATTCTTGTCGGACATCACGGTCCTCATAGGGCGGTTAATGGCAAATCCCATATTCTGAATATCGCTGTCACCTACGAAATCCTCATAACATCCCGTCAATGATGGAATGAGGAGCATTACGGGCAGCCAGCCGAATATTTGCTTGACTAATTTCATATTTGACAATATAGTTATTTTTCTACAAATTACATCACCAGCCAAAATTATTGACCATCGCCGAGTTCTTCTGCATCTCGGAATAAGGTATTGGCATATAATAATATTTTACATCATCGAAAGGACGGGTCTCAACTTCCTCATAGGAATAAACTGTACTATCCTCTGACCTTGTAACTTTCACACCCCTTACCGGGCTATCCAACGGGAGCAGGCATCTTCTGAGATCGAAGAATCGCTGATTCTCAAATGCTAATTCTATTCTCCGTTCATTCTGAATAAGCTTCCTAAAAGAGTCTCGGTCAACAGCCTGCTCGGCAAGATAGGTCTCATCCACAATTCCGTAAGCCGCCCTTATCATCTTCATCACCTCATAGGCAGTCCATTTGCATCCCTGGCCCTTTCCATTCGGTCCGTATGCCTCATTTGAAGCTTCAGCGTAATTGAAGAAAACCTCCGCCTTCCTGAGTATCGGCGTATAATGAGGGGCTGTAATCTGTGCATTGGGAGTAAGGACATTATCCTTGCGGCTCAAGAATTTAGCCAGATAATATCCAGTCCTTGAAGCCTTGTTGTCAAACGTAGGAGAGTCCTTGCCTCCTTCTGAAATATCAATAGATCCAGATGATGTCGCAAATACTTTACCGTGCCAATATAAAGTCATATCGAACCTCGTATCACGAGGCATCGCATACGGATTCTGAGGGTCATAACCTGATCTGGAGTCAGTGATCGGATATCCCGTCTTCGACGGGAATGCGTCAACAAGGTTCTGGGACGGCTGAGTCTGCGCCTTACCGAAATAATACGGAGGAAAATGACGTGACTCGATACCGTTGGCCTGATAGTATTTTCGCAGAACAAAGTCATCAGGTGTAGCTCCTGTATTATCAGCCAGAAGTTTGAAAGTCAACGCATTGAACTTGTCAAAATTCCCTCCTCGGAGAATTGTGTCAGCAACTGCAGCAGCATATTTCCAATTGTCCAGATATGCGTCCTCATCAATCACCGTAAAGTCACCCATGCCATTGATGGATATCACTGCAGAAGACCGGTAAGCCGGAGATGCTCCATATAAGGCAACTCTTGACTTAAGCACCTTTGCAGACAATGATGTCGCACGTCCAATATTGGTCAGGCCTGTAGCCGTGCTTGTACCTGAATATTTAACAGGGAGTATGGCAATGGCTGAATCTAGGTCCTCAATTATATTGTCCACGCACTCTCCATAGGTGGCACGACCGAATGATGAAATGTCAGCAGCCTCCTCGTCTGTGATATAATGGTCGGTCAATGGAATACCGAGAGCCTCACCGTCATCCGCCCTTCCACCATATCGCTGGAGAAGGTAAAAATGCCACCAAGCACGGAGGAAATAGCACTCTCCCCTGAGCCGATTCTTTATGTCACGGTCAAGTTCTTCACTTGTCTTGTCATATACGACCTCATCTCCTAGGCCTCTCTCCATGAACATATGGATGGTCTGCAATTGTGTATATCCATTGGACCAACCTCCAAGCGGATTATCCTTTGAAGTGATGCCAGCTTGAGAAAGTTTATATATGTCTGAAGAGAAACTCGAGGTGACGGCATTGTCGGTCGCAACATCAAGGAAATTGCCGTTATATGTGTCAAATTGAGCCGGAATGGCTTCATATACAGTCAGCAACGTACCTTCGGCCAAATCTGGGATACGCCAGACATCGCCATCTTCAAAATCTCCTATAGCCTTTGTGTCGAATGCACTTTCACAGGAAGATACAATGACAGCCAAAGAGAGGAGAGGAATCAAATATTTCAATTTCATATACTTGCTTATTTGTATTTATGGAATATCATCTCATCAGAAAGTAACCTTGAAGCCTCCGGTATACGTGGCATAGTATGGATATGTCGTCACGCCGCCGGAGGGACATTCAGGATCCACATCTTTCACCGGAGTCCAAACTGCCAGGTTGGTTCCACGAAGGAAAAGGCGTATGCTGGACATATATGTCTTCTTCTTGTTCATCTGGAATGTATAGCTTAATTCCAAGTTCTTCAATCTGAGGAAATCTGATGACTGATACCAGAACGTCGAGTTACGGAAATTGTTCTGCTCGGACATCGTCGTAAGCCTTGGATATGTACCGTTCGGATTATTCACAGGATGATACCTGTCCGCAGCCAGTACAGAGTACTTGCCCTCACCATAGTTCCACCAGTATGGGTTTGTCTTCCAGAATCCGGCGCCTGTCTCAGCCGTTGCCAGAACATAGAGGCCCCATCCTTTCCAATTCAAGTCAGCGTGAATGCTCCATACGCCTGTAGGAAAACTACTGCCGACCTTCATAAGGTCTTTTGTATCAATCACATTATCACCATTCATATCCATATAGGCAATGTCGCCCTCCTGATATGAACCGAATGTTTGCCTTGGAGAATCCTCAATTGCCACATCCTTTCCAAACAGGCCCAACGCCTTGAGGCCGAACATCGAGGCTGCCGATTTTCCTATCTTTGAACGATATTCCTCTATGCCAGGCAGTTCATCGGCGGAAATAATCTTGTCCTTCGTGAACAGGAACGTCATGCCCACATCATATTTGAAAGCTCCCCTGTCCTCATTCCAGCCTATCATAAGATCAACTCCCTTCTTGGAGGTACTTCCGAGATTTGTCGCAATGGTGTAATCTCCAAGTTCATCAGTCCTGATGACTCCATCCGAGCCGATAATGTCCCTATGTTCCTCAGAGAAGAAATTAAACTCACCGTATAGTCTCTCATCAAACAGACGCCATTCAAGGCCAGCGTTGAACTCGAGAACTGACTCCCATTTCAGGTCAGGATTGCCAAGACGCACGAGCGGGACAAGATATCTTGTCGTGGAGTTATTCTCGCCGAACTTTATCACGTCGCCCTGCTTCCAGGATGATCTGAAAAGGTCGAAATCCGTATTTACCCCATAGCCCTGCAAACCTGCGCTGGCCTTGATTTTCAGAAAATCAACCCAGGATGAGTTCCTCAGGAAGTTTTCCTCGGATATTACCCATCCCAGCGAAGCAGCCGGAGAGAAGAAATATCTGTTGCCCTTGGCGAACTTATTAGTACCCATATTCGAGAGTACGACCTCGGCAAGATACCGCTTCGCCCAATTATAGTTGAGCCTGAGAGCATACACTGCCTGCGACCTATCATAAGCCAGACCTTTGTTCTCCTTCATCATATATCTTCCGGACAATACTGCAGATACACCATGACGTCCAAACGTCCTGTCCCAGGTAACATTGCCCATATAGAGCATTGTCCTGCTGAGTTGGGAATTCGTGATGGAGTTCGACTTAGGAAGGTCAAGTTTACGTACTTGGACATACTCTTGTTGAAGAGAGCCATCCTCACCGGTATAACTCCTTATGCTGTAGGTAGGATACGTGTTTTTCAATCTTTTTGCAAGAAAGTTGTAATTCTCCATCGAGACCTGGCCGTATACCTTCAATCCCTTCACATATTTATTGAGATTAAAATCAACAGAAAGGTTAACATTGCTGGTTATATACCGCTGGCTGAACTTTCCGCCATATTTCATATCCGCATAAAGATTGTCTGGATAGTCCTCGCTTCCGCCAAACAAAGGAGTGCCGTCAGCATTGGACTCAATGTCAAGAGACTCTCCGTCAATGGTCAAAGGATATTCATTAGGCCTATGGGAAGATATCGCGGAAAAAATCTCATCAGCATTCAGGACGCCTCTGTTGACAAGTTTGACATCAGCAGCCGCATCGGCACGTACCGTAATGAAGTCCAAAATCGGGATGTCAATGTTGGCCCTGAGATCCAAGATGTCATATCCGGAGCGCTGACCCACCTTTTCAAGTCCATTTCCGCTCTTATATCCTCCGGTCAAAGCATACCGAACATAACGGTTGCCACCATTGAAAGAAAAATTGGCATTGAAATACGTACTGGAATTACGCAGCACCTCTTTCCGTAGATCTACATCAGGGAATAACATATCATTCGCACCTGTGCTGCCTGCATATCCTTCAATCTGCCAAGGTTGGTAGTAGGGGGACAGTCCGTCATTGGCTCTGGCCTCATTGTAGAGTTCCGCATACTGCAGAGAACCAAGGTAGTCAGCTGTAAACTTGGACGGTGCCACTCCGTACTCTGCAGATACAGCAATCACAGGCTCGCTGATACGGCCCCTCTTGGTGGTCACGTAAATGACACCATTGGCAGCAGCAGGCCCATATAGAACCTTTGCTGGAGCATCCTTAAGTATCTCTATTGACTCAATCTGCTCAGGCATAAGATATTCCAAAGAACTCTCAATGCCGTCTATGACCACAATGGCATTATTTGAGTTGAATGCGTGAGGCCCTCGGATATTGAGAGATGAGCCGATGCCAAGTGCTCCGGAATTAGAACGGACGACAAGCCCTGCAGCCTGTCCTTGCAACGCATTGGTAACATTGAGGTCAGGATACCTTGATACATATTCCATATTGACCTCGGCTATCGCCGACGTGGATTCATC
>JBJEBP010000140.1:0-11510 GCA_051870135.1 Candidatus Cryptobacteroides sp.
GGCGGGTTCAACGCAATCTGGGTGGAACGCAGCAATATGAGGATATACACCTGGGGCAATGATGGGGTAAGACACGCCCTGAATATCACTCCGGCACTGAAAATCAAGGCGTCCAGGACAACTGAAATCAATGCCAATGTATCCGCGCTATGGGACAAGAGGATAGCGGAATCCGTCAGCATGACCAATGCCAATTGGGGCGTGGCAGCTCACATTGACATCAAGCAGGTCCTGCCGGCAGGGTTCCGCATCAATGTTCACGGCGATGTCAGCTACGGCTCGACCCTCGACCTCTACAGGCGCGCGGACCTGGCCTACAACTTCGGCGGCAGTATAGAGCGCAGTTTCGGAAAGCATTTCGAGGCCGGCATTGACGCCTGCTACCTTAGATTATCCGATGACATTATCTTGCAGGGAGCATATTCAGGACATCTGTTTCGCAGGCCGGCTGACCGCTATGGTGTCGGCCTTGAACTGCGCTACAAGTTCTGAGTCCTCAATGAAAGGAGTTTCCTCCGCTGCTCTTCCGGAAACTTTTCAATGGCGTAACGCAGCATAGTACGCGGCATCGCAGCGGCACGGGAAAGGAGCCAGGAGTCCAATCTTTCCGTATCACGCTTGCCTGCCTCGCGGAGAAGCCAGCCCACGGCCTTCTGCAGGAGGTCGTGAAGGGGTTCCGAACCATCCAGAAATATCTGTGCAATGGCATAGGTATCGTCCAACTGCCCAGCCCGCACGAATGTCATCGTACTGACAATGCCAATCCGCCTCTCCCATATTGTCCTGCCGTCACGGGCAAGGTCATAAAGCAGTGAACGGTTCTTGTCCAGAAGATATTTGCCCAGCAGCGGATAACAGCTCAGGTCCACAAGGTCCCAGTTGTTGATATATCCGGTGTGGGAAAGATAGAAATCCACGCAGCGTTCCTGCAGGGCAATGTCTTTTTTGGAGTGCGAGAAAATCTCCACCAATGCCAGGAGAGCGGCGAGCCTCACTTCGTGATATTCACTTGTAATACAATGCTCAAGTTCCTCAAAATCAACGTTTTTCCAGCATTCACGCACGACTGAGCGGGTTACCGAGACCTTGATACCCAGAAACTTGTCACCCTCGCCGTATTGGCCCGGGCCGCATTTGAAAAACCGGGAAAGTTCCGCAACCTGTGACGGGTCAGCGTGCTCCAGCATTGATTTCAACAGCAAGCTTTCCATCCGTTTCATTTATGCGGTTCCACAAGACCGGCCTTGAGGCAGCGGATGACGGCAGAATTGAAGCCGGAGTGGTCCAATTCATTAAGCCCCCGGATAGTAAGGCCTCCAGGTGTAGTCACTTTGTCAATGCCTACTGCAGGATGAATCTTCTGGCCTTCGAGCACGGCCACGGCACCCTTCATTGTCTGCATTGCAATCTCCTGTGCCTCTTTCGGATACAGTCCCATCTCTACCCCGCCCTCCATCATAGCGTGGATAAAGCGCATGACGTATGCGATTCCGCAGCCGGAGAGCATATTGCCGGCGGCCACGTCTTTCTCCGGGCAGACCTTGACCTTTCCGACCTGGAGCAGGAGTTCCCACACATCTGCCACCGCATCTTCTCCAATGCCGGTGCCTGCTGAGAGATAAGTCATTGACTCACAATATTCAGCGGCAATATTGGGCATAACATAGAAGACCTTTGCGCTTTCATTTCCAAGGTAATTCCTCAATGTATCAGTGAAGACATTGGCGGCAACGGAAAGTATGAGTTGTCTGTCGAAATCTACGGCCCCGGCAATCTGACGGCAAACTGTCTCTATCAGCCACGGTTTGACCGCCAGGACAATGACATCCGCATCCCATACCGCCGAAACATTGTCCAGCGATGTGGATATGCCCGGAATGCCGGCATACCTCGCAAGCGTCTCCCCCGTCCTTGCTGTGACAGTAACCTTATGCATCCCTTTCCCGGCCCATCCCCGGGCCAATGCGCCGCCCATATTCCCGGCACCGATTATCGTAATGTTCATAAGCGAAAAATTTCTGCATACGAATATATCAATTCTCCACCATATTGCCAAAATATTCAACGCTCTGCCATTACAGGTGAATTTCACGGGGATAAAAGAAAACGCTATATTTGCAGAATAGAACACTAACCAAGAATACAAAGAATATGGTAAACTTCGATTATCAAACACCGACCAGGCTGATATTCGGCCGGGACGTAGTGCAGGAGAAGCTCCACGACGTAATGGAGAAATTCGGGAAAAGGGTACTTCTCACCTGGGGAGGAGGCAGCATAAAACGCTCAGGCCTCTACGATCAGGTGAAGGAAATCCTGAAAGACAAGGAAATCTACGAGCTCCCCGGCATTGAGCCTAACCCGAAATACGACCCGTCCGTACTTGACGGAGTCAGGATTTGCAAAGAAAAGAACATTGACGTAATCCTCTCTGTAGGAGGCGGTTCCGTACTCGATTGCAGCAAGGCCATCGCAGGTGCGGCCTGCTCGGACGCTGACCCTTGGGACGTCATCACAATGAAGGTGCCTACATTGAAGGCTATTCCGATAGTGGACATCATCACCCTTGCGGCAACAGGCTCTGAGTACGACAGGGGCGGTGTTATCTCACGCACCGAGACCAATGACAAACTCGCCTACTTCTCCGACCTGGTCTTCCCCGCAGTCTCATTCATTGACCCGACATACACATTCACATTGCCTGTAAGACAGACACTTGCGGGAGTTTCAGACTGCATCAACCATATCATGGAGCAGTATTTCTGCGGAGAGCACATAATGATGAACGACGCCTTCATGGAGGGAGCCATCAAGTCATTGATGAAGAATGTGAAAATCGTCCTGAAAGACCCAGAGAACTATGAGGCACGTGCGGAAATCTTCTACGCCACTACGCTTGGATGCAATGGAATCTACGCCCTCGGAAACAGCGCAGGCGGCTGGCCGATGCACGCCATAGAACACGCATTGTCAGGACATTACGACATTATCCACGGAGAGGGCCTGGCCATTGTCACCCCTCGTTAGATGAAGCATATCCTGAATGAGAAGACCCTTGAGCGCTTCGTGGCATTCGGAACCGGAGTTTTCGGAATCGACCCGTCTTTGCCGGAAATGGAAATCGCGGAAAGGGCAATAAAGGCCATCCACGAATTCTATCTCGAAATCGGTATCCCGATGACTCTGCGAGAGGTCGGAATCGATGACAGCCGCATTGACGAAATGGCTCATCATATCGCTGTCAATGAGGAACTTGAGAATGCCTGGGCACCGCTTTACGAGGATGACATCGCGGCTATCCTGAGGGATTGCCTGGATTAGATCTCTCCATTCGCTTCGCTCGGTCGAGATGACAAGGAGCAGCTTCGCTCGGTCGAGATGACAAGGAGCAGCTTCGCTCGGTCGAGATGACAAAAGAACATTGACCTCTGTCACAATTCCGTGGCGGAGGCCAATGCGTTTATTCATTTTCCGTGCAAGCCTGGTTCACACTGCCACGGAAACTGGAAAGGATAATTATTTCCGTGAAATTCTGAAACTGATGCTATGTTCCGTCTCCGGGACACAATACTGCTCCAGAGTCCCGGTCAGATAGCCGCAGCTGCCGTTTCCGACTCCTCTGTGCACGGCATCAAGATGCAGGACAATGCGTCCGGTCTCAGGAAGTTCCCATTGATGCAGGGCATTCTTCAATTCAGAGTCAGTATGTTCGCAAAGCGAGAATGAGCATTCCGACAATGCGTCAATGACAAAGCCCGAACCGTCCTCCGCTGTCAATGCCAGCTCTCTCAAGCCCTCCCTGTCCGCCGCGCTCTGCGGCCTGATATAAGGATAGTTCATATCGGCCACCTTCGATGTATATCGGCCAAGGAATGAGGATGCGCTCCTGTCATTGTAATTATCCCAAGGACCTCTGGCATAATAACTTACATTGTCAAAGCAAGCCGGCACGAAGCAGGATACTCCGGCCCGCATCAGCCCGGCTGAATGAGGCGTTATCCTGACTTTGACATCCACTGACTCCGGCCTCACAAGATAGGTTATCTCCCTGTCGGCCAATGAGCCGGAACGGGTCGTGACAACCTTTATCACGGCTTTGTCTAGAACCTCATACCCTACCTTGCCTTCAGCGGCCAGGCCATCCTCCGGCGACAGATTGTTCCGGTCATTCTCAATGTACCTGTAATTGTCGAAGTCAAAGCCATTTCCATCGGCAAAGAATTCCAAACCATTGATTTTCAACGAGACAACACGTGAAGTCCTGCGATTGACAACAAGCTCGACTCCCTTGTTCACAAACTTGGAGATGTCATCGTCCTCAATTATGGCGATTGCTGTCCTGCGTATCGGCTTCAGCCCAGGACATACATATTCAGTCAACGCATACTGCACGGCTGCCTCCTCGTGTCCTGCCCCGGCATATACGGTAGCATTCCTGCGGACAAGCCGGCAGTTCACGCAGACCTCCTCACCCCTGTCCCCGGCACGCCTGAGAGACAGCTTCCGGAGCGGAATAACCACATCCACAGAATCGCCCGGCTGGACGTCCTCCAGCATTGCACTACCCTCTGAACGGAGAAAACCGTCCACAAGAACTTCATACTTGAGTTCAAACTCCGCCAGCGATGTGAAATCATAAGAATTGACAATGCCTACGGTAACGGTGTTCCTGCCCTCGTCAATGCCCTTGAGCGAGAAATCCACAAACTGGTGAACCGCCTTTACCTCAGCGAGTTTCGGGCCCTCTGACCTGTCCGGAAGCACTATTCCGTTGCTGCAGAAATTGCCCTGATGCGGCCCCGGGAAATCATATCCCGTGCGGTATCTCCCCTCATTGTTTCCGGCCTTCAGTTCAGCGGGCTCATAGATTGCCTGGTCCACCCAGTCCCAGATACAGCCACCGATAATGCAGGAAGAATTCCGGATTGACTTCCAGTAAAGGTCGAGATTGCCAATCGCATTGCCCATGGCGTGAGCATATTCGCAGATGAACATAGGCTTGTCCAAACCGTGGGAATACTCCTGCATCCACTCCATGTTCGGGTACATCTTGGAATAGAAATCACTGTATTCCCCTCCACCGTAAGGCAGGCCTCCTACACGGGTTCCCTCATAGTGTACTGGCCTGCTGTCCAGCGACTTGGCAGTATTGTAGCAATGTCCGAAATTGCTTCCGGCACCGGCCTCGTTGCCAAGGCTCCACATAATTACTGAAGGATGGTTGCGGTCACGTCTCACCATACGGGAAATCCTGTCGTTGAAAGCAGGAATCCAGGACGGGAGCTCGGAAATGCTCTGATTGGCGTGGTCCTCAAGGTGAGCCTCATCCACCACATAGAGGCCGAAATAGTCATACATCGCATACATCTTGGCCTGGTTCGGATAATGGCTGGTGCGGACTGTATTGATATTGTTCCGCTTCATCAGGATCACATCCTTCAGCATTGACTCCACTGTCACGCTGCGCCCGTTGACAGGGTCGGTGTCGTGGCGGTTCACACCCTTCAGGAAAACCCGCTTTCCGTTAATATAGAGAAGGCTGTTCTTTATTTCAATGCTCCTGAAACCGTACTTTGTGCTGAAAGCCATCTCCTCGTTGCCGGAAGCGTCTTTCTGGATGACCATAACTGTATATAATTCAGGATGTTCCGCAGACCACAAAAGCACATCCGGGACATTCATCGCCACATTGACAAGACGTGATTTCTCAAGCGGCTGAAGTTCGACACCGGCTTTTGCTGAAGCTATTCTCTCCCCTTCCGGATCAAGCAGGACAACCTCGACGGACTTCCCGGCAGGAGCGGGGCCAGCATTGTCGAAACTCAAGCCAACTTTCAATTCTGCCGTAGAGAAATCATTTGACAATGAAGAAGTTATGACGTGGTCACGGACAGAGGCCACAGGCACATTGTAAACATACACATCCCTGAATATTCCGCTCATCCTGAACATATCCTGGCATTCGAGATAGGAGCCGTCACTCCAGCGGAACACCTCCACGGCAAGGCGGTTGGTGCCCTTCCTTAACAATGCGGTTATGTCAAACTCGGAGACATTGTTCGCACCTTGGGTATAACCTGCATATTTCCCGTTTACCCATACATTGGCAGCGGAATATATTCCGTCAAAATGCAGGATTGTGCGTCTTCCTGTCCAGTTCTCCGGGATTTCAAACTCCCTGACATACGAACCCACAGGGTTGGTGCCGTAGTTCTTGCCGCCGTCATTGAAACCCGGACGGGCGCGGATTACAGGAGGAGTATTGTCAAACGGATATTCGACATTGGCATAAATTGGCCTGTCCCAGCCCTGCATTTCCCAGCAGGAAGGCACCTTGATGTCGCTCCATCCTGAGCAGTCGTAGCCCTCCTTCCAGAAGTCCAGGGGACGGAGGGATGGTTCCTCAACGAAATTGAACTTCCATACCCCGTTCAGGTCAGACCAGCGGCTGTTCACCGGGTCGGTCCAAGGGCGGGCAAACCTTGCGGTATCCGAAAGCATCTCTGTCACAGACGGATAAGGCATATAGGTGGCGATGGCCTCCTCCTTGTTGATGGCGAAGACTGTCTCGTCTTCCCAGATATTCCTCTCCCCGGTTTCCGCCATCCTGGCCTCGTCGCCCTCAAGCCTGGCGAATCTCCAGCGGGCCCGTGGATTCTTCCCAAGATCCGCTCTCGGAACCAGGACCACGTCCACGCTGCCCTCCAGCAGCACTGCCAGCTCGGGCTTGTTGGACGGGATAATCCAGTAAGTATCAGTCCCTTCCACATTCTCAAGAGTCCAGAGCTGGGACTCGTCGCTGCCATTGTTCTCGGCCAGGCGTACCTTCCCGTCATCCGAGGCGCACAAGGCAAGGCCGGAGCAGTCAAAGAGCCTGAGACTTCCGGACAATTCAGACAATGACCAGACCTGTGTCTTCTCTCCCACCATCGCTCCGGCGGCTTTCACAGCAGCCTGTAATGAGGATGGCGTGGCCAAGGCATATTCCGGTCTGGCAACTGGTTTCACTGTGTAACGGCCGGGTCCGACAACATCGCCGGCGGATGCTGTCAATATTCCGGCAAGCAAGAACGCAAGGGTCAGGATAGAGTTTTTCATTGTACTATAATTTCATCAAAATACATTTTAGTGTCATTGTCAGGGCGGCAATGCAGGGCAGGTGTACGGCCTTGCCCGACTGCCTTGACGGATACATATCTCGCTGAAACAGGGTTGTCCATTGACACGGTCAGATCCTTTACGAAAGTCCCTCTGGCAAAAGCAAGGTCTTCCGACAGTTTCCATTCTCCCGCATCCTCAAACACCTCTCCGTCAATGCTCAAAGATACAACAATTTTCGATGGAAGATGCACCGCCATCCCAAAATCATTGATACTTCCGACAATGACGGAGTTCACATCTGTGACTCTCCCGAGGTCCACGCATACGGACTCCCCTTCAGAAAGGGCAACCCACTCAAAATCAGATCTCCGGAGACTTCCCCTGACACCGTTCAGGAGGACCGGGCTCCCGCCTGCCATCAGGCTGGCCGCCGTGGCCTTGTTCCATTTCAGGGGCAATGTCAGGACTTTTCCAGTCATTCTGCCATCCCTGAAAGTCGCAGCACGAACCTCAACATCCCCGTCGAAGAACAAAGGCTTCCTGTACAAAGAAGACTTCGGACACGGTTCGCTGCCGTCAGTAGTATATCTTATCTGGACATCAGTCCTCTCGCATTCCAGCACGACCTTCAGCCGGCCATCCTCAGGCAGGACAGTATGCTGGATATTGAACATTGACCTGGCCGGAACAAGACCCTTTCTGCCAAGCCTGTCCGAAAAAGCATCGACTGACTTCTGGAAACGCTCCCAGGACTTGTTCTCCGGCCTGGTCCATGCGACTTCGGAAAGGGCTGCCAAACGCGGGAATGCCAGATAATTGACATCCTCCACATTGCTGCAGAACTCGGTCCAGAGAGATGCCTGAACGCCTATCAGGTTCCCGGCCATCTCCGGTGTCCAATCCGAGGACAAAGGCTCATAGTCGTAAATGTCGCAAAGTCTGTTGTTTCCGAAATAGGTCAAAGGCTCGAACCATTGAGGCCCCTGATAACGAATGAGATAGGTCACCTTGGCCGGTGTCATCACTACCCTGTGGCCCAGTCTTGCGGCATCCAGTGCCGCCTGGCCCATGCCCCTCCATCCATAGACTATCGCATCCTCCGGAATGCCGGTCTCGGTCAACTCGTCCCAGCCTGCCACTTCCCTGCCGTGGTTATGTACATAGTCAGCAATCCGGGCCATAAACCAGCCCTGAAGGGCCTCCTCGTCGGCAAGACTCTCTTCCCTTATGCGTTGCTGGCATAGAGGGCATTCCTTCCAATGGGTCTTCCAGGCCTCGTCCCCGCCAAGATGGATAATCTTGGACGGGAAGAGTTCCATCACCTCGTCCAGGACATCTTCCAGAAACTTGAACACTTCATCATTGCCCGCACAGAAAATAATGTCGGCGTGATTGCCGCCAAGCCCGGGAAGCACCCCGATGAATTTGTCCACCACGGGACAGGCAAGCAGAGGATAGGCGGCAAGGGCAGCATTGCTGTGAGCCGGCATCTCTATTTCCGGAATCACTTCAATCTGTCTTTCAGCAGCATAGGAGACTATCTCCCTGATGTCATCCTGCGTATAATATCCGCCCGGAACAGTAGGTTCGCCCTGTCTGGCATTGAGCCTCTCGGAGAAGTATTCCCCCGGTCTTTCCACCCTGCGGGAGCCGACTTCGTGAAGCAGAGGATATCTCTTGATTTCAATCCGCCAGCCATTGTCATCGCAGAGATGAAGATGGAGCTTGTTCAGCTTAAGCATTGACATACAGTCAATTATCTTCAGCAAATCCTCCTTCGGCGTGAAAAATCTGGCCACGTCCAACATAAATCCTCGATATGGGAAGCGAGGCTCGTCATAGACTTTGAGGCACGGTATAGCATACCTGTCACAGGACGAATCCTCATAGCCGGCAGGCAGAAGCTGGCGTATGCCCTGAAGGCCGTAGAACAAGCCCCTCTCATCCTTGGCCCTGACAATCACCCGCCTCGGGCTTACGTCCAGAATATAGGCCTCGTCCTTCATTGAACTGTCAATGACAAATTCAATCCCGTCCGATGCCGCAGTGGAAGGCAGGAGGCAAGGACGGTCCGCAAACACGAAGGTGCCGGCCCTCTTTTCCAATGACAAAGGCGCAGGGACCAAAATATTGCCCTGGGCAGCCGCCGGAGCAGCAAAACCCAGGGTAACCACAATTAATATTGAAAATCGTCGGAACATACAGTTTAATCCTCAGATTCAATGGTACTTACACGAATCCAGTCAATCTCCATCACCGCCGGCATATTGGCATCATCGACAGGGCCTGCCCAGGTTCCCGGGTCGCCGAGGCCCATATTGAGGATGAGATAGAACTCGCTCTTCGACGTGAACGGCCACTGCATCTTCTCAGCCTCGTCGGCAAGATGCATATTGGAATATGTAAAGATCTGACGGTCATTAACATAGAAGGTCAGGCTCTCAGGTGTCCATTCCACAGCATAGACATTCCAGTCCTTGTAGTCGCACACGGTCTGTGCCGTCGTGCCGGACTTGTTGCCAAGATCGTAGGTATAGTGCGTATGAATCGTCTGGTGGATGACATTCTCCTGGCGGATATGTTCCATAATGTCAATCTCGCCGCAGTTCGGCCAGCCCTTGTACTCATATTTCTGAGGCATCATCCAAATAGCCGGAAAGGCTCCGTTAGGAGTCCTCGGAAGTCTGGCCCTGCACTCTACACGGCCGAAAGTGAATCCGAAGAGGCCCTCTGTCTTGATGCCGGATGCCTTGTACTGCCCGTCCACAATTTCAGCATTCAGGACGAGGACACCATCCTTGACATAGACCTGGTCATAGCTTTCGGACATCTCGTCGTTCCAGTCGCTGCCTCCTTTCGGGCAGAGGGTCCACTTGGTCTCGTCCGGCCTTCCGTCAATGTTGAACTCGTCACGGAATATATAATGCCTGCCGGACTCATCGAATTTAGGGAATTCCAGAACGTACTGCATCGTCTCTCCGAAGCAGGTTACCGTGAAGGTCTGCTCCTGCTCCCAGCAGCCAATGAGAAGCTCAGGGTTCGGGGAAATCGTGCCATCGGGGTCCCCGAGAGTGTATTCCACACCTGTAATCGACCTTGTGTCAGTAATATAGCCTATTGTAGCCACACGTGTCTCCTGGTCAATATTTGCGTGATAATATGAATCGCCAATCCTTACAGCGAATGCCGTGAGAGGATAGTTCCGGGTCTCCTGCCCCGTCTCACCGGAGCAGGAAATCAGGCTCAGAAGCGCAGTAAACAGAAATATTGCTATTCTTTTCATAAAAGTATCGAATATTAAGATTATCAGTCTCCCCATACGAGATGATCGACTCTCTCCCACTTGCTTACAGTGAGTGTTCCGCTCATCTGGATTGATCCTCCGACTGCTATGGCGGAATATGGAACCTTGAACGTGTCGTCGGTGCCTGTGTCGTCATTCTTGCCGTCGGCGATGGCGTGGGCGATGATTTCATCATTCAATATCCACTCGCAGTAAACCCAGTCATTGCCGCTGGCATCCGTGTATTTGTCAATGTTGAAGCTGAGGACATTCTGCTTCGTCCCGTCAACAGGAACACGGCAGTAGGAGGCCTCGTTATAGACATTGCTGCACCAAGGAGTCGTGCTGAGCTGGGTCTTGCCTCCGTTGATATGATAACGGAGTTCGGTGTAAGGGGAGGCATTCCAGATGAAGAAGCACTTGATGTCACCTGTATATGATTCGAGATAGATATTGTACCTTGCAGGCATAAGTTCCTTCGGTCCGTACCAAGTTCCGCCGCTGAGCTCCTTGTCCACGACGGTCGTGGTCACTACAGGCTTGTTGGCCTGCTTGAAGCGTACTCTCTTCTCGATAGGAGTTACTCCCTCGGCAGCTGCTGTCCTCAGGATAATTTCACCGGTCCGGACACGTGTACCGATATTTGCCTCGACCAGAATCTGTAGATTGTCATTTCCGTCGTAAGATGTCTTGGCGAAACTGTACCAGGTATCCTCCTCAGGGTCGGCCTTCTCCACTGTCCATCCTGTATTGGACTCGACAGAAATCGAGAGGGTCTGGGCCTCCTCGTAGATGCGGAACCACTGTCCGTTTTCAGGTGCCTCAATGTTGAGAATCACACCGCTCTGTACGACTGCCACCTCCTGTGTTGCAACACCGTGACGATCATACAGAGTCACGATGCCTGTACGCTGCTCGCCGAGATTCTTGACAGCGGACACTGTCACCGATCCGTCAAGACTTCCAGTCCCACCACCGGTGATGGAGAGCCAGGTGTCACCTGAAGTCACCTTGGCGCTCCAGTCCTGGTTGGCCCTAACATTAATCTCGGTGGTCCCGCCTTCCTGAAGGATATTTGCCACAGGCGCATACTCGAGATAGGCAATGCCTTTCTGGGTGATGGTGA
>JBJEBP010000141.1:0-2761 GCA_051870135.1 Candidatus Cryptobacteroides sp.
ATACTCTTCTCATAATCAGCAAGTTCCAATGTCTTGAAGAAGTCCAGCAACTCCCCCGCCGTCATTTTCAGCAGTTCGTGTATATTTTTTCCTCCGACCTTGACATAGAGAGCATCCTTCCTCAGGCGGCTGCCCTTGCATTCCCCGCAGACAGTCCTTCCTGAAAAACGGCTCAGGAGATATTTGTATTGGATCTTGTATTTGTTGGACTCAACCCACTTGAAGAATTCATTGAGGCCGATGAGGGACTCCTCCTCCGTTTCAGCCTTGCGGCCCTCCCAAATCATTGACTTCACCTCATCAGGAAGATTGCAGTATGGCTCGAATATCGGAATGCCGTATTTCCCGGCCACGCTTATGAGATGGTCCTTGAACCAGCCCATTTTTTCGCCTTTCCAGCAGGCTATTGCCCCGTCATAAATGCTCAATGCCTTGTCCGGGACTACCAGGTCCTCGCTTATTCCTATCACCTTGCCGAGTCCACCGCATACGGGACAGGCCCCGAGAGGGCTGTTGAAGCTGAACATATACTCGTCCGGCTCCCTGAATGTCATCCCGTCCGCCTCGAATCGGTTGTTGAACTCCCGGATTTCCACCTGATTATCCCGAGTAGAGGTGCGGACAACGTACATTTTCCCGTTACCTTCTGAAAAACAGGTAGATATGGACGAAAGAAGCCTTGTCCTGAGGTCGGCATCCAGCTCCCCGTCAATCTTCACCCTGTCCACCATCAGCATCAATCCTTCCGGAAAGGACTCGCCCCCGGAATTGGCCAGGATATCGTCAATGCGTAATGTGCCGGAAGTTCCGGAGTACAATCTCGAATAACCTTTTTCCTTCAGGGCAAGGAGGAGTTCCACCTTGTCTGTCCTGCTGTCCCATCCAAGATCGGCAAGGAGGAATACCGCGAACGGCCCGGTTACTGAAGTGAGGAATGCCATCACGTCATTGGAACCGTGGCATTTGACCTCAACCCCGCTTACCGGAGAAAATGTACGGCCTATTCTTGCAAAGATAATTCTCAGGTAATCATATATTTCGGTCACAGTCGCAACTGTGGAGCGCGGGTTCCTGACATTCACCTTCTGCTCTATTGCAATGGCTGGGGGAATGCCCTCGATGGCCTCCACATCAGGCTTCGACATTCTGCCGAGAAACTGCCTGGCGTAGGATGAGAGACTCTCGGCAAAACGTCTCTGTCCCTCCGCAAAAAGGGTGTCGAAGGCAAGAG
This sequence comes from Candidatus Cryptobacteroides sp., assembly GCA_051870135.1. Classification (GTDB taxonomy): domain Bacteria; phylum Bacteroidota; class Bacteroidia; order Bacteroidales; family UBA932; genus Cryptobacteroides. Next base: position 1,232 of record JBJEBP010000141.1, read on the forward strand.
ATGACTTGCCGGAGCCGGACACTCCCGTAATGACGGTAAACTTGTTTCTCGGAATGGTGATGCTTATATTCTTGAGGTTGTTGACCTTGGCACCCCTTATCACGATGTTCTCCCCTGCTTCCATAGCCAATCAATATCTTGATAATCTCATAATAACTCTATTCAAACATACCAAGGTACTCAATTTTTTGATAACGGCCAAATTTACCCCTACAGGTTTTCCGGGACAAACTGCCGGATAAAACGATAGTATGCAAATCCGGAATAATTTTCTTAAATTTGCAATCTTAGACTTAGAAGAATATGGCGGAAATGAATTACACCGATGACAACATCAAGACTCTGGAATGGAATGTACACATCCGCCAGCGTCCGGGAATGTACATCGGAAGATTGGGAAACGGAAACAATGAAAGCGACGGTATCTATGTGATGCTGAAGGAGGTTGTGGACAACTCCATCGACGAGTTCGCAATGGGCTTCGGCAAGCAGATTTCCATCAATATAGAGAACAACAAGGTGACAGTCAGGGACTTCGGACGAGGCATCCCGCTGGATTCCGTCGTAAAGGCCACCAACAATCTCAATACCGGAGGCAAATTCGACGATGCCGCCTTCAAGAAATCCGTCGGCCTCAACGGTGTCGGTGCCAAGGCGGTGAACGCCCTCTCCTCTTCATTCTACATCGAGTCATTCAGGGACGGGGAAAGTTCCTGGGCCCAGTATGAAAGGGGGGAATTGAAGGATTCCGGAAGAAAGACAGGCACAGGCGAAAAGAACGGCACCCTGGTTGCTTTCGTGCCTGACTCCCAGCTTTACGGAGCCTACGAATACAATATGGACTATGTCGAGACAATGGTGAAGAACTACTCTTATCTCAAGAGGGGTCTCGCACTTGTCCTGAACGGCGTTGAGTACAAGTCTGAGAACGGTCTTCTCGACCTTGTGAACGAAAGGCTTACGGAGGATCCTGTTTATCCGCCAATCCATCTGGAAGGTCCTGACATTGAGATAGTTCTCACTCACGGCAACAGTTACGGTGAGAATGTAGCCTCGTTCGTGAACGGACAGAATACCAGGGACGGGGGAACTCATCTCGCAGCCTACAGGGAGGCCGTGGCAAAGACCCTGAAGGACTTCTTCAAGAAGAATTATGAGCCACAGGACTGCCGCCAGGGCATTGTCGGGGCGATTAGCATACAGATCCAGGAGCCTAATTTCGAGAACCAGACCAAGACGCTCCTCGGCTCGACCTATATGTGGGAGAAACCGATGCGCGATGCGGACGGCAATGAAGTCAAAGGTCCGGATGGAGCCATTCTCATTGACCGCGGACCGACCGTGAGGTCGTTTATCAATGACTTCATTTCCAAGCATTTGGACAACTATCTCCACATGCACATGGACATTGTCCCGAAGCTTGAAGAGAAAATCAAGGCCTCACAGCAGGAGCGCGAGGAAATCTCCGTTATACAGAAGAAGACCAGGGAGAAGAACAAGAAAGCCAACGTCTATAACAAGAAATTGAGG
>JBJEBP010000142.1:0-2758 GCA_051870135.1 Candidatus Cryptobacteroides sp.
GAGACGATTGTTGAAGAAGGACATGTCGAGGGCCAGGTTGTACAGGTCGGTCTTCTCCCAGGTCAGGTCCGGACTCGGGATGGAGATTCTGTAATAGGAAGCCTGCTGGGAACCGTTGAAAAGATATCCGCCGGTGGTGGATGTAAGCTTCTCAATGCTCCTGTACGCAGCCACGGCATCATTTCCGGTACGGCCCGCGCTCAACCTCAATGACAACTCATCGATTCTGGAAGCATTCTTCAGGAACTTCTCGTTCTTGGCATTCCACTTCACGGCAACTGAAGGGAAGAAGCCCCACTTGTTGTTCGCGGCAAAGTTCGAAGCGCCGTCGAAACGGCCCGTCATGGTTATGTAGTAGCGTTTCCTGTAGTTGTAGTCAAACCTGGCGAATGCGGACATCTTGAATACCTCGGAGTGTCCTGAGGACGGCGAGAGGGTGTTCTTGTCAATAACTCCTCCGAGATTGTTCCACTTAACCGCATCATCCATATATCCGGAGCCGGAAATTGACAGCGAGTTGGTCACGGCCTTGTATGCTGTATATCCGCCGAGGAGATCGAGGGAATGGCCTTTCTTGGAGAATTTCCAGTCGAGGGTGTTCTCGGACGAAAGATTGGTAGCCTCAGACTCAGACCGGTATGCGTCACCTCCCTCACCCTGGTTCTTAGCCGGCAAGGTGGAAGGATAATACCTGTAATAGTGGTTCTGGTAGTTGTAATAGGTATTCTGGCTGCGCAGCTTGAGATTCTTGGTAAATTTGAACTCAAGATAGACCGTATGGTTCATTGACAACCTGGTCATATTGTAAGTATTCTGCGCAATGGTGGCAGTAGGAGGATTGAAGGTCGCAGCATCTTCATATTCCTCATCAATGTAGTCATTAGGTTTAAGCAGTGGACTGAGGTAAATGGCTGAGTTCCTGTAGCTTGTACCTCCGATCGAGGCAAGGTTCTTGTTCTGGTCGCGGTAGGAGAAAGATCCCTGATAACCCACTTTCAGCCATTTGAAAAGCTGGTGGTCCAGGTTCAGCCTGCCGGTGTAGCGGGACATTCCGCTGTTCTTGATGATACCTCTGGTGTCATTGTAACCGAATGATGCGTACCAGGAGGATGACTTGCTGCCACCGCTGGCTGAAAGCGCATAATTCTGCACCGGGGCAATGCGTGTGATTTCCCTAATCCAGTTGGTTCCCTCGCCAAGTGACAGGGGGTCCTTGTACCTGTAATCGGAGAGCGGGCTTCCGTCAGACACCTCGCTGAAAAGCCCTGTAAAATAGGAGAGATCGTTCCTGTACTGGGCCAGTTCGGATGCATTCATAAGGTCAAGGTTGGAAGGAAGCTGGCCGAAACCGGCCTCTGCCTTGAATGTTATCTTAGGCTTGCCTGCGGAGGAGATGCCCTTCTTGGTCGTGATAAGAATTACTCCGTTGGAGCCGCGAGATCCGTAGATGGCTGTGGACGATGCATCCTTGAGTACCGTAATTGACTCAATGTCAGCGGAATTAACATCGTTGAGGTCTGACACGGCATCCATCACTCCGTCCACCACAATGAGAGGCTCATTGGAAGCAATGATGGACCTGGTTCCCCTGATTCGGATTGTAGTCGTGGCTCCCGGCTCACCGGTAGTGGTCATGAAGTCGGCACCGGCAATCCTGCCCTGGAGGGCCTGGTCGACGGAAAGGGTCGGGGTGTTCTTGATGTCGGCCATCTTGACATTGGCCACGGAACCTGTCAAATCCTGTTTCTGGACTGAACCGTAGGCAATGGTGACAGCCTCCTCAAGATAGAGGGACTTATCCGGCATCAGCCTAATAGTCAATGGCTTTGAACTTGCCTGGACAGTGGAGGATCCATATCCGAGGAACTGGATTTCCAGCTGGTCAGTCTGCTTCGCCGTGATGCTGAATCGTCCATCGACATCGGTGGAGGTTCCGTTCTTTGTACCGGAAATCAGGACGTATGCTCCAGGCAAGGGCTCACCGTTCTCGTCAATGACTTTTCCTGTCACTGTGACGGCCGTACCTTTGGCCTCATGCGTCTCCTGCGCGGCGGCCGCGACGGAAATCAAAGCCACGGCCATCGGAATAAACATTCTCAGTAACGCTCTATGTTTCATATTATTATTGTTTTAGTTCCGCAAAATGCGAAACTGTTGACTGGTAGTTTCAGTGTCTCGCATATGCAAAGTTAGGGGGAAGACCTGTTTAAATAAAGACCCCCGCAGTACAATATAGACCTAATATAGACATCCAAAATACCTAAAATATTGACAATCAGCCAACTGCCTATATCATTCAAAACCTTTTATATCAAGATTCGAAAGCATCGGGAACCTTTGCTTGATTGAAAAAAATTGTATAAAAATTTATCAATCTTATTAGGAAAGTTGGAATTATTTGTATATTTGTGATTGGAGTATCCTATGAAAGACAAACAATTACTAATTCTATACTACAATGAAAGAGACAATCGCAAAGATCAATGAGGTTGTAGCCGCTCTTCAGGCTGACCTCGCAAAGGCAGCCGAGGGCAACAAGGCCGCTGCCGCACGTGCACGCAAAGCTACTCTCGAACTCGAGAAACTTGGAAAGGCTTTCCGTAAAGAGTCCATCGCAGAACTCAAATAATTTTCCGGCCGCCTTGTGCGGTCTGCCAAATTATCAATAAACAGAGGATGACCATCAGGCCATCCTCTGTTTATTTCCTGACTTTATCAATGCGTCACCCAATTTCAGTTAGCCAGTCATCGGTCTCAA
>JBJEBP010000143.1:0-11440 GCA_051870135.1 Candidatus Cryptobacteroides sp.
CCTCCGGCGTCGCCGCCCCCGGGCTCATAGGAGCCCGCACCGCAGGCCCTGTCCTCTTCGACATCCTGAACCTGCTCCCTGACAAGTCCTGGTTCAGCGAACCCGCTGTCAATGAAGGTGTTCTGGCTCCGGTATGCCACCTGTCAGGCTGCATTGCCGGGCCGAATTGCGAGGAACTGGACACATTGCTGATTCCCCGAGCCGGACTCAGGACGGAGACCTGTCCCTACCACTACCGCATTGACGGAAAGAACATTTTCCGCCTCCCTCCTGCCATGGAATGGTATTACAGGCAGAAGCATCCTGAATATTGCGGAGCGGACAAGAACGTGGCAGCGCTGCCTGACATTTCCCCTATGGAGTTCATATATCCGGAAAGCGGAAGCGTGATAACATTGCCAGTCCAGCTGGACGGCAGCCCGGGCGAGATGGTCTTCAACCTCGCACACCACGACAGTGAAGCCACTGTCTATTGGCATCTGGACAATGAATACATAGGAGAAACCCGGTTCATCCACCAGTACCGTCTGCGCCCCTCGCCGGGGCATCATTCGGTTACAGTCGTGGACAATACCGGGTATTCAATTTCAATTGGGTTCACTATATGTCATCTCGACCAAACGAAGTGCGTGGAGAGATCTGATACAAATTGATCATCAACAGATATCTCGACTTCGCACTGCGTGCTTTGCTCGATATGACATTTTTATTTATGCGCAGAGAACCTGTAAATGCAGACCTGGGTGTAGTCCTGGCCAGGCTCAACAAGAATTGAAGGGAACCCAGGCTGGTTCGGTGAGTCAGGATAATGCTGGGTTTCGAGCGCCAGGGAGCTGCGGAACTCAAGCGGACGTCCATACTTGCCGCAGGACTTGCCGTTGAAGAAGTTGCCGCTGTAGAACTGGATGCCAGGCTGGTCTGACAGAACCTCAATCTGGCGTCCTGAAACCGGATCATAGACTGTACACATTGTCTCGATGCCATCCTCAGTCTCCCTGTCGATGCACCAGTTGTGGTCATAGCCGCGGGCGTTCTTGAGCTGCTCGTTCTCCTCGCCAATCATCTGGCCGATGGTGTGGGCAGTCCTGAAGTCGAAAGGAGTACCTGTAACATCGGCGATTTCGCCTGTAGGGATGCTGAGCTCGTCAATCGGGATGAAGTGGCTTGCCCTGATGGACATGACATAGTCCTCAACGCTGCCGTTGGCCTCGCCCCTGAGGCAGAAGAACGGATGGTTGGAGATATTTATCGGGGTCGTCTTGTCGGTGGTGGCAAGATAGTCGATGCGGAACTCGCTGCCGGAAGTGACGGTATAGGTCATTGTAATGTCCTTGTTGCCCGGATAGCCTTCCATTCCGTCCGGATGGAGATAGTGGAGGACAATGCAGGAGTCATTGACTGATTTTACGTCCCAAACCACATTGTCGAGTCCGATATAGCCACCGTGAAGTGTATTCACCTTGTTGTCATTGGCAGGTGTCCTGTAAACAACCCCGTCCACCTCGAACTGGGCCTGGCCGATACGGTTGGCAACAGGGCCCACGCAGGCACCGAAGAACCTCTCGCCCGGAGGAGTCACATAGTCCTTGATATTGTTGTAGCCGACCACGATATCCTCATAATTTCCATCCTTGTCAGGTGTGAAGATGGACACTACCCTGCCCCCGAAATTGGTTACCTGGAGGGTCACGTCCCCACCCTTGAGAGTATAGAGGGCCACGGGAGAGCCGTTTACGGTGTCGGCGAAATTCCCTGCCGGAATGAGTTCAGGTCCCGCATTGCGGGTGCAGGCCATGAGGCTGGCCGCTGCTGCCAGAATGGCAAAGGCTGTTTTCTTCATAATTGTGTATATTTTCTTTAGCTGTTTCCAACGGAGTTTCAAATTTACGTTTTAAGCGGCATAATAACAATAGCATCCTTAAGAATAATTATTATCTTTGCCCTGATGATCGAGGAGAGACATAATTTCAGCCTGAAGGCGATGAACACGTTCGGAATGGACGTGAGCTGCGGGGTATTCATTGAGTATGACAATGAGGAAGACCTCAGGAGAATAGATTTCAATGCGCTTGACAAGCCGGTTTTCCATATCGGCAGGGGAAGCAATGTGCTTTTCTCCGGGAATTTCCCGGGGACGGTGCTGCACTCCGCAATCAAGTACCTGAGGACATTGCCGGAGGACGGGCCTGAATATGCGGGTCTGGATGGCGATACAGTGCTGATAGCGGCCGGATCAGGCGTGACGATGGACAGCATCTGCTGCCTGGCTGCGGAGAACGGGTTCTGGGGCATTGAGAACCTGTCCCTCATTCCGGGAGAAATCGGCGCCGCAGCCGTGCAGAACATCGGAGCCTACGGGTCCGAGATTTCCCAGGCATTGCATTCTGTAAGATGCTATGACACAGAGGAATGTAGGTTTATTGTCCTCCGTCCGGAAGAATGCGGATACGGCTACAGGGATTCGTTCTTCAAGCATTGCAAGGGCAGATTCATCATCACGGAGGTGGTGCTGTCGCTCACTAAGGCATTCTCACCTCAGCTTGGCTACGGCAATGTCCGTCAGACGGCCGAGGCAATGCTGGCTCCGGGCGAGACGCTCACACCAATGAAAGTTAGGGAAGCGGTAATCGGTATCCGCAACGGCAAGCTTCCGGACCCGGCTGATGTCGGAAGTGCCGGCAGTTTCTTCAAGAACCCGGTGGTGGACAAGGCTATATTCTCTTCCCTCGCCGACAGGCTCGGGGAATTTCCTCACTATGACCTGCCTGACGGCAATGTGAAAATACCTGCCGGATGGCTTGTGGAGCAATGCGGATGGAAGGGGCGTACAATCGGCAATGCAGGAGTGTATCCGAAGCAGGCCCTTGTCCTGACCAATGCTACCGGCAAGGCTTCCCCGGAGGAAATAATCGCATTGAAAGATTTGATAATCAAGTCCGTAGTGGACAGATTCGGGATTACACTGGTCCCGGAGGTGGAGATAATATAGCCTGCATGGGCAAAACTGAAACAGCATTATGAGCGACAGATTCATAGTAGAAGGCGGACACCGGCTCAGCGGGGAAATCACGCCGCAGGGAGCCAAGAACGAGGCTCTCCAGGTCATTTGCGCAACACTTCTCACCGAGGAGGAGGTCAGGATATCCAACATACCTGAAATCCTCGACATAATGAACCTGATCGGCCTGCTTGAGGGGATGGGAGTCACTGTCACGCGGCACGCCAAGGGGGATTTCAGCTTCAAGGCTGACCACATTGACACAGAATATATCGAGAGCGATGAATTTGTCCGCAAATGCGCATCGCTCAGGGGTTCCGTGATGCTTGCCGGACCGATTCTGGCAAGATTCGGGAAGACCTGGTTCCCGAAACCGGGAGGAGACCGCATTGGCCGCCGCAGGGTGGACACCCATATCCAGGGCTTCGCCAATCTTGGGGCGGCCTATTCCTACGATTCATCCAGGAAGGCTTTCTTCCTTGATGCCGGAAACGGCCTGAAGGGTTCATATATGCTTCTGGACGAGGCTTCAGTGACCGGCACGGCCAACATTCTTATGGCAGCCGTACTCGCCGAGGGCGACACCATCATCTACAATGCAGCCTGCGAGCCTTATCTCCAGCAACTTAGCCGGATGCTGAACCAGATGGGCGCCAGGATTGACGGGGTTGGCTCCAACCTTCTCAGGATCAAGGGAGTAACATCTCTCGGCGGAGCCGTTCACAGAGTCCTTCCGGATATGCTGGAAGTAGGCAGCTTCATCGGAATGGCTGCAATGAACCGAAGCAGCATCACCATAAAGGATGTGTCTCACGAGAATCTCGGCATCATCCCCGAGAGTTTCAGGCGTATAGGAGTGAACCTCGAGCAGCGCGGGGACGACATTTTCATTCCCGAGCAGGAAAGCTATATAATTGACTCCTTTATGGACGGCTCGATAATGACAATCGCCGATGCCCCGTGGCCGGGCCTGACCCCGGACCTGCTGAGCGTGCTCCTGGTCGTGGCAACTCAATGCCGGGGCAGCGTCCTGATTCACCAGAAGATGTTCGAGAGCAGGCTCTTCTTTGTTGACCGCCTCATCGAGATGGGCGCACAGATTATTCTCTGCGACCCTCACAGGGCAGTCGTAATAGGACACGACCACCGTTTCCAGCTTCACGCGAGCAAGATTCTCTCCCCGGACATCCGTGCGGGCATAGCCCTGCTCATTGCGGCAATGTCGGCCAAGGGCACCAGCATAATCGAGAACATTGCCCAGATTGACCGGGGCTACGAGAACATTGACTTGCGCCTTAATGCACTTGGTGCCAATATCAGGAGGGACGGAGAATTATAACTAATTGAATATGATGGACTTATCAAAAGACAGAGAAATGCTGAAAGCCGCCTTCCCTCACTATGGGGAAGAAGGCATTGATCTTGTGTATCGGGCGTGGAAGACGGCGGGCGAGGTGCTTGCGGAGGACTCAAGGGACAACGGTCATCCTTTCATTGAGCATCCGATGAACGTGGCCTCCATCGTGTCCGAGGAAATCGGACTTCCTGCAGAATGCGTGGCTGCCGTATTCCTCCACGAGGCAATGAGGAAGCATCCCGAGGCCGGTATCAGCCTGGCCGGATTCCCGGCAGAGGTATCGAAGATGGTGGACGGCCTGAACAAGATAGCCACCATCAAGCCGAAGGACACGCAGCTGGAGGCGGAGAACTACAAGAAACTCATTGTCCAGTACTCCACTGACCCGAGAGTCACCGTGCTCAAGATTGCCGACAGGCTGGAGGTCATGCGAAATCTGGAGAGTTTCCCGAAGATGTCCAGGGAGAGGAAAATCCTTGAGACATTGATGCTCTACATACCTCTCGCCCACCAGCTCGGCCTCTACAATGTCAAAAGCGAGCTGGAGGACATCTATTTCAGGTTTTCAGATCCGTCGGAGTACAGGCACATCACCAACAAGCTGAAAGCCACGGAGAAAGACCGTATCAAGCTGACGGAGGAGTTCATCCGCCCGCTTGAGACCAAGCTTTCCGCTGCCGGCATAAAGTACAAGCTCAAGATCAGGACCAAGACCGCCTACTCCATCTACAAGAAGATGCAGAAGCAGAAGGTCCCGTTCGAGGGGGTCTATGACGTGTTTGCCATCAGGTTCATCATTGACTGCGACACCGACCTCAAGACGGAGAAGGATCTCTGCTGGAAGGTATATTCTTATGTGACAGAGGAATACGAGCCTGACACCAAGAGGTTGAGGGACTGGGTTTCCAACCCGAAGCCGAACGGCTACGAATCCCTGCACATCACCGTAAAGAACAAGGACAACGCCTACATTGAGGTGCAGATAAGGACGAGGAGGATGGACGATGTGGCCGAGAACGGTCATGCTGCGCACTGGTCCTACAAGGGTATAAAGCACGAGGAGACGATGGACAAGTGGCTGACTTCCGTGAGGTTCGCCCTGGAGCATCCGTCCGAGGGACAGGGAGATGACCTTCCGCAACCGCCGTCCAAGGAGATTTTCGTCTTCACGCCTTCAGGGGAACTGAGAATATTGCCTGCCGGGGCAACGGTCCTGGATTTCGCATTCAACATCCACACTAACCTTGGCACGTCCTGCACCGGCGGAAAGGTCAATGGCAAGGCTGTCTCAATCAAGGAGAAGCTCAAGACCGGCGACGTGGTGGAGATTATGCGCGGAAAGAACCAGAAGCCTTCATCCGGCTGGCTCAACATCGTCGTATCCACCAAGGCGAGGAACAAGATACGCCAGGTTCTCGGCGAGATGGAATACAAGAAGGCTGCCGAGGGCAAGGAGCTGTTGAACAGAAGGTTGAAGAACTGGAAGCTGGAGTTCCCGGACGAATATATGTCCGAGCTGATGAAGAAGCTCAAGTATCCGACAGTGAACTCATTCTTCGCCGCCATCGGGGAGGGTGACCTGGACATTGACATTGTCAAGAACTACATTCTCGAGCACGAGGAGATGGAGGCCAAGGCCATTGAGGCCGCACGTGCCGCCGACCAGGCCGCCGCAGCCGCATCGAAAAGCCAGTGGGAGGGCAGTTCTGCCACCGGGGATGACATTCTGGTAATCAATGCCAAGGACCTGAAGGGTCTGGACTACAAGATGGCCAAATGCTGCAATCCTGTCTTCGGGGATGACGTATTCGGCTTTGTGACCAGGACGGACGGCATCAAGATTCATCGCATGTCCTGCCCGAACGCCGCCCGTCTTCTGGAGATGTATCCTTACCGTATCCAGAAGGTGAGATGGGCAGAGACCCCGTCCAGCGGCACATTCATAACCGCCCTGAAGGTCATCACAGCCATAGAGCCGTTCATAATCAACCAGATTATGGACATAGTGAACACGTTCAAGGCCTCCCTGCGCCAGTTCAATGTCAATGAGAACCCGCAGCACGGCACCTACGAGATATCAATGAAGATTTCCGTCTCCTCCAACCTGGAGCTCGACAAGGTAATCTCCCAGATCCGTATGCTCAAGCACGTGGAAAAAGTCACCAGATTATAGGATTTCCTCAGTACGCAGCGCCTCGACCCGGCGGAAATGCAGGCAGGCCCAGCCATTTTCCGTTTTCTGTTTTATGAATTGCAGGCCGCAGTTTTCGGCCTCATTGCGGATATCCGGGATGTCGGACTCATAGAAGCCGCTCAGGAGGAGGACTCCACCGGCCCTCAGGGAACGGGAATATGTCCTGAGATCCATCAGGATAATGTTGCGGTGGATATTGGCGAGCAACAGGTCATATTTGCCCAGCTGGAGACGGGAGGCATCCCCGAAATAGGTTTCCACGCGGCGGCCCACACGGTTCAGGCGGGCATTCAGCCAGGCAGAATGTGCGGCAACTGCATCAATGTCAATACCATAAGCCTTAGTCGCTCCCATCTTGGCAGCAAGAATGGCCAGGACAGCGGTTCCACATCCCATATCCATCACCACCTTGCCACGGATATTCTCCTGATACTCAAGCATTGAGGATATCATCATCCGGGTGGTGTCGTGATGCCCGGTCCCGAAGGCCATCTCCGGACGGAGCTTGATATTGTATTTTGTCGGCCGGCAAGTCTCGTCATCCGCCTGCTTCACTGTCACAGTACCGTCCACCACAATAGGCTTGAAGCCGCTTTCCCACTCCGCATTCCAGTTGCGGAACGGCACAGGGACAGCCATAATCGAAGTCGTGAACGGAAGCCCGGTGAGAACGAGCCTGAGGGCCCTCCTGTCATAGAGATCCTTCTGGATATAGCATTTGACAACATTGTCCCCGATTACGAATGAATCGTAGGGAAGATCGGCCACCATAGCCTCCACGATTTCGGCATTCTCCGTCGAGAACGGTTCAATGCGGACTGTAACTTCAAGATAATCAGCTGTGTTCATTTATTATTCCTCCTCAATTGCTTCGGCATTTCTCTTCTCCCGCCTTTCGGAACGTCTCTGACGGCGAGCCTCCTTGCGGGTCAGTGGCTCATCTTCCTTGACTACAGCATCCTGCACAATGCTCTCAAATGGGGCCAGGGCTACGGAATCAGGCGCGTCCAGGGCAGTCTGCAGGGAATCAAGCACCTGCATCTGGGACGTGTCAAGCGAATCAAGGTCTGATTCGGCATCATATCCAAGAACCGCCTTCCTCTCGGCGACAGCCTCCTTGAGGGAATTGTTCGTCTGGAAGGCAGCCTCAACTCCCTTCGTGAATATGTTGTGGATAGAGTTGATCAGGTTCATCTGGGTAGTGTCAATGATGGCTGTGAACACAGGCACATTGGTGTTCTTGTACTTGGCCTTGCCAATCTTGAACTTCCACTTGTCGAAGTTGCCGAAGAGATTGATTCCGAAACGGAACGGCAACGGGGACTTGAGCACGGACACGTGATATTTGAAACTCTGGTCGAATTCCTGAAGTCCGCTCATCGCCATAGTGTACCTGTCCACCTTCAATACGAACGGGAAGATTTCCAACCGGTTGTCGCTGACAATGCCGGATACGGACATATCCTCAATTTTTCCAATGCTCTTGTCCTTGAACATCAATGTCTTGGCCAGTTTCCTGAACTCCGGGCTATCCTCCACCGATACATCCCGGCCCTTGATTTTCAGCACTCCGCTCATTGTCGGGGTGAGGATGTTCATACAGGTATCAAGGTCTGTCGTCGCTGCTATCTCGCAGTCCAGCTGGCCCTTGAATGAAGTCAGCATAGGCATTATGGAATCCACTACAGGGAAAAGTTGGACGACCTTGTCGGCTGTAATGTCAGCAAGATTGAGATCGAACCCGGTCTTGATATCCGTCTTCGAACGGGTTGAATAGAAGCCCTCAAAATAGATGTCGCCCATATTGGAGGTGGCCACGGTGTTGGTCAGCTGAAGGCAGCGGTTGCGCATCACAATGTCGGAAGCCATCCAGTCAATGCAGAGTTCCGAATAGTCTATATCATTGGCTTCCAATGATATAGTAGCTTCGACATTGGCCGGGATTACAATCAGTGATACAGTCGTGTCCGCAATCTCGGCGACCGGCACTTCAGCCTCGGCAATGAACTCGGACATATTGTCCGTCACTGTGCCTGGCATTGTCCCGGTCTCCGGCCTGTAATTCATTCCCGCACTGTATGCGGCCAGGAGTTCATTGGCATCAATCTTCTCCGATGTTACCTTCAAATCAAGTTTCAATGGAGCACGCCCCATCATCGCAGGACGTATATTGGTCACTTCTCCCCTGGCTGAAACATCTGAGCCACCGGTATTGACAGTTATATTGTCAAGTGCAATCCTGTCATTGCTGGCGGAGAACCTCAAATCTGAAACTGTGTTCCGCAATGGGAAATAAGGAGTGAACAGGATACCGTCACTGACATTGAGCGAACCGGTCATAGCCCACTCCCTCAAATATTTGGATACCGTGGCACCGAAATCAAGCCTGGCATCCTCGAATCCGGAATTGTCCTGCTTCTTCTCCTTCATCTTGTCACCGTAGGCGCGGCGGAAAAGGGAATCCCTCCTGACTCCCGGATACACCCTCTGGAGGGAATCCAGCAGGTGGTCCCTCCTCTGGTTTCTCTCGAATGTCGTCATTACCGCAGTGGCGCCCAGGGAAATGTCCTTGAACCCGGCCCTGTTGACCCCCGCACGTCCGAAGGCCCTGGAAATATTGGCATTCAATGTCATGAGAGGGGTCACAAGGTCACCTCTCACCCTGTTGGAAACCTTGAAGTTTCCTCTGGTTTGGAGCAGGCCCATGAAGAGGGAGTCTGTTCCGGAATAGAACAAACGGCCGAGGTCGAACGATCCGAGAACCGGCTTGCTCTCCTTCCCGAATGCTTCAGTGTAGGCCTGGCTGGCATTCTGTGCCTGTGCCGCCAGCTTCGATGCCCTTACAATGTCAGTTCCAAGCACGGCCCGGAGAGTATCCACCCCGGCGGTAATGGCCAATATCTTCTCGCCCCTAGGGAGCTTGGTATCCAGTGTGTTCTTCACCGTGGCAAGGCCGATGGAGGCTCCCCCGAGCCATAAGTCCATTGTATCCGCAGGCATGGCCAGGGCAATGCTGTCGCCCCTCACATAGCCCTCCAGCCCGGCGCGGTATATCCGGTCAGCATTCAGCTGGGACAATCTGACATTGCCCTTCAATGCGGCATTGAGCATTCCTCCGGCCCTGATTCCCAATGAGTCCGGTAGATGGGCGGACAACGTGGCAAGGTCTGCCTCTGCCCTGGCATCCACATTGAGGAGCGGGTCTTCTCCGAGAAGGTCATACGCGCTTCCGGTGGCATCAAGGTCAACTCCGGCGAATATCAGGCACATATCGTCCAGCGTGACATCCAGCTTTCCGTTCGGGTCAGTCGCGGCATTGACGTCCATACGAAGCTGTCCTTCAGGGATTCCCGGATATCTGACATAGGAGCCGGGAACCACAATCTCGGCAATGAGTTCAGGAAGGGTGTTCCTGGCAGGATTGTAATATCCGTCACACAAGGCGGTCAGGGTAACCCTGGCGTCTGTTTCAAGGCCGGCAGCCTCCGGCAGGAAGTTCTTCCCGAAGAACTGTATGAAATCATTGACCTTGAACTCGTCTATAGCTGCCTCCGCACGGATGTACGTGCTGTCCCTGTACAGTTTCAAATCAGCCTCTGCAGTCATTCCAATCCCGGCCAGTTCGGCCCCGACATTTCTCAGGGATAAGGCAGTCACTTCATCCTTCGGCAATGAGACATCGCCCCTGAGGGCAAGTGGAAGTATTATCCTGCCGTATGAACTTGTCCCCGCGAATGCCTTGGCTGCCGCATCGAAATGCATCCTGTCACTCTTCTCATCCACATTGAAATGGTCAAGAGCCACGGCAAGGGTATCTGCCGGAAGACGTCCAGTCACGAAAAGGCTGTCCATCCTGAGTCCGAGCTTGTTCCTGGAGGACTTGCGGGAATGCAGCCGGCCCTGGAATGCCATTTCCTTCAATGCAACTGCAGCGAAAACAGTATCCTGGCAGTCGGTATAGAACACTGCGGGCCTGCCTGTAAGAGCAATACGGTTGACTGATATCGGAGGAAGCACTGTCACCGAGGTGTCCTCCGTCTCCGAAACTGAAATATTCTTCAGGATGTTCCAGTTGGCATCATCGGGAGAATACCAATGGGCGAAGATTCTCGGCCTGTCAAGCGTGGCTTCATTGACGTGAATCTGTCCGAAGGCCGCCGCAATGTAGTTAACTGACAATCTGAGGCTGCGGAGCGAGGCCAGCGTATCCACTGTCTCTCCCCTACCAGCATGGCGGAGACGCCCGTCAATGCCCACTGTGTCATACCTGGCATATCTGTCGTGAGGATAGGTGACCTCCAAGCCTTCAAGGGTCAGGACAATGTTTGGAAAGCTCCTGAACATGTGCGCCCTGATATCATCCAGCCGGACATCCGCATCGACATATTCAGCAGCGACCTTCTCCACTATGTTCTTCATCACGGCAGGAGTCATAACCACCTGGATGCCTGCCATCAGGACCAGCCAGAGCCCGGCTACGACGGCCAAGGTAATCTTGAGCCATCTGAATCGGCCGCGTCTCCGTGACGGAGTATCGGACTTCCGGTCTATGTTGTTGTCTATTTCCATTGCACGTCAGTTTAAGCACATTTCCCGGCTTAGCGGCCGGATTCTACAAATATAAGTATTTTTCCCTGTCATAGACTAACAAAAGATGACCGGAAGCGAGACTTCCGATCATCTTTATGTATATCCTGTTCAGATATATTACTGTACTGGATTACTGCTCGTCCTCGAGCTGCATGTGCTGTACATAGATAGCCTTCTGGAGCTGCTCTCTCCTCTTTACTGACGGCTTCACGAAGTTCTTCCTTGCACGGAGTTCGCGGATAGCGCCTGTCTTCTCGAATTTCCTCTTGAATCTCTTGAGAGCCCTCTCAATGTTCTCACC
>JBJEBP010000144.1:0-11383 GCA_051870135.1 Candidatus Cryptobacteroides sp.
ATTATGGCAGACGAGAAGATCATCTTTTCGATGAACCGGGTGGGAAAGGTCCTCCCGTCAAGCAACAAAGTAATATTGAAGGACATCTGTCTTTCATTCTTCTACGGGGCGAAGATCGGCATCATCGGTCTCAACGGCTCCGGAAAGTCCACATTGATGAAGATTATCGCAGGTGTGGAGAAGAGTTTCCAGGGTGAAGTGGTCTGGGCACCGGGCTATACAGTGGGCTATCTGGAGCAGGAACCACAAATGGACCCTGGCAAGACTGTGCTGGAAGTAGTCCAGGAGGGTGTCCAGGAGGTTATGGACCTGCTCAAGGAATATGAGGAGGTAAACCTGAAGTTCTGCGAGCCGATGGATGACGACCAGATGAACGCCCTCATCGAGAGGCAGGGCGAATTGACCGAGAAAATCGAGCATTGCGGAGGCTGGGAGATTGACGCCAAGCTCGAAAGGGCCATGGATGCACTCCAGTGCCCTCCTCCGGACGCATTGGTAGCCAATCTCAGCGGTGGCGAGAGAAGACGCGTGGCACTCTGCCGCCTCCTGCTCCGCCAGCCGGACGTCCTGCTGCTTGACGAGCCTACCAACCACCTTGACACGGAGAGTATCCAGTGGCTTGAAGCCCATCTCCAGCAGTACAAGGGAACCGTAATAGCCGTGACCCACGACCGTTATTTCCTGGATGACGTGGCTGGCTGGATCCTGGAGCTCGACAGGGGTGAAGGCATTCCTTGGAAGGGCAACTATTCTTCATGGCTGGACCAGAAGACCAAGCGCCTGGCAATGGAGGAGAAGCAGGAAAGCAAGCGCCGCAAGACTCTCGAAAGGGAGTTGGAATGGGTCAGGATGGCCCCGAAGGCTCGTCACGCCAAGTCCAAGGCCCGTCTCGGCGCATACGAGAAGCTGGCCAGCCAGGACGGAAAGGAGAAGGAGGCCAATCTCGAAATCTATATCCCGGACGGTCCGAAGCTCGGAAACCGGGTAATCGAGTTCAAGGATGTCTCCAAGGCCTACGGCGACAAGCTCCTCTTCGAGCATCTGTCATTCATGCTTCCTCCTGCCGGCATTGTCGGTGTCATCGGACCGAACGGAGCGGGCAAGACCACATTGTTCCGCCTGATTATGGGTCTGGAGCAGCCTGACAGCGGAGAAATCACGATCGGCGAGACCGTGAAACTGGCATACGTGGACCAGCAGCACAAGAGCATTGACCCGGACAAGACCGTCTTCGAGACCATTTCCGACGGCTACGACTGGATAAGGCTCGGCAAGAGGGATGTCAATGCGAGGGCTTACGTCTCCCGCTTCAATTTCACAGGAGCTGACCAGGAGAAGAAATGCGGCATTCTCTCCGGCGGAGAGCGCAACAGGCTCCACCTGGCCCTGACTCTGAAGGACGAAGGCAATGTCCTCCTCCTCGATGAGCCGACCAACGACGTGGATGTCAATACGATACGTGCCCTGGAGGAGGGCTTGGAGAACTTCGCCGGCTGTGCCGTTGTAGTATCCCACGACCGCTGGTTCCTCGACCGTATCGCCACCCATATCCTCGCATTCGAGGGTGACTCTTCCGTATATTTCTACGAGGGAACCTACTCCGAATATGAGGAGAACAAGAAGATGAGGCTGGGGAACGTGGAGCCCAAGAGGTTCAAGTATAAGAAGTTGATGGAAGATCAGTAATATTTTGCAATTTACGGAATTATCACTAAATTTGCGCCCGCATAATACAAAGCCACAGGGCTTTTGGTGCAATGGGGTCTGCCACGGCAGACTGAGTAACACATTTTAAACAACAGCAAAATGAAGCATTTTGAACTTAAAGGCCAGACCAGGCAGGTCGGCAACAAGGCAACTATCAAGGAGTTCCGCAAGCAGGGTCTCGTTCCTTGCAACCTCTACGGACCAGGCATCGAGAACGTTCTCTTCACCGTTTCAGCAAAGGATCTCAAGGGTATCACCCACGTACCTGCATCCTACATCATTGACCTCGTACTCGACGGTGACAAGAAATATACAGCCGTAGCTCACGAGTTCCAGTTCCACCCGATCGAAGACCTCTGCCTCCACGTTGACTTCCTCGCAGTTGACGAGGTAAAGCCTATCGCAATCGAGGTTCCTATCGCATTCGAGGGACACGCAGCCGGTGTACGTGCCGGTGGTAAGTTCGTGAAGCTCTCCCGCAAGGTACGCGTAAGTGCTCTCATGAAGGACCTTCCTGATCTCCTCACCATCAACATTGACGAGCTCGAGATCGGCAAGAGGATTATCGCAGGTGATCTCAAGTATGACAATATCGCTGTCATCTCTCCTAAGAACACCATCCTCTGCACAGTGAAGGCTACCCGTCAGAGCAAGTAATATCTGACAAGTTTATTCTGGTATGAACTATCTTGTAGCCGGTCTCGGCAACATTGGACAGGAGTACGCCAATACCAGACATAACGCAGGATTTATGGTATTGGATGCCTGGGCACAGGCATCCAATGCTGTTTTCACGACCCAGCGTTACGGGGATGTGGCGGAAGTCTCCTTCAAGGGAAGGAAGATAACATTGCTCAAGCCGTCCACCTATATGAACCTCAGCGGCAATGCCGTAAGATACTGGATGACAAAACTCAAGCTTCCGGTGGAAAACCTGCTGGTAATCTGCGATGACCTCAACATTCCGTTCGGCACCCTGCGGATGAGAAAGAAAGGCAGCGATGGAGGACATAACGGTCTCAAGAACATCCAGGAACTCCTCGGCACACAGGATTATACCAGAATCAGGGTCGGCATCGGCAATGATTTCCTGAAAGGGGGCCAGGTCGATTTCGTGCTGGGCAAGCTGGACGAGGAAGAGCTCAAGGCAATGCCGGAGATTTGCGCCAAGGTAATCGAGGGGGCGAAAAGTTTCGTCTTCTGTGGTGCTGACAGGGCAATGAACAGCTTCAATACCAAGCCTCCGAAGCAAATTGCGAAAGACCAGTAATTTTTTTTTGAAAATTTTTTGCGAAGTGATGCAACATTTCATCCAGAGATTGCATCTATGCTTCAGGTTTAGGTTTTAGTACACGTCTTAAAAGGCGGACGAAGAAATTTCTGTCGGGATGACAAAAATGTTCGTCCGCCTTTTTCATTATACATTATCGCTTCCGTCATGCCCGGCTTTTATGCATCATCGCTTCCGTCATGCCCGGCTTTGACCGGGCATCTTGCCGCAATTATTTGTTGTTCTCAAAGAAAATCAGTAATATTGCCGACTGAAGATGCGGAAATCAAATAACGCCCGCAGGACGTGTATATTAAAATGAGACGAAACATTATTTTAATTGTGCTTTCCCTGAGTCTTTTGGGAATTGCAGCGACAGCGAAACCGGCCTACCCAGGCACCATTACAATCCAGCAACCAGACGGCACCTGTATCCAGGTCAAGATTCACGGAGATGAATTTTTCCATTACGTCACCGATATTGAGGGCAGAGTTCTCAAGCAGGGTCAGGACGGTTTCTGGTGCTATGGACGTTTCAATATGGACGGCCAGCTGAGCAGCACCGGCTACATTGTCGGCCAGAAGACCCCGTCATCCATTCTTTCCGAGGCATTTTTCATTCCCCGGGCGGCAATGATGCTGAAGACAGCAGAATTGAGGAGACTGCACGCCGAGGCAATGATGGCGAATTTTCCCTCAGACTCCCCTGCCACCAGGGCCGATTCCAAAATCATCAAGCGGTGCATCATCATCCCGGCGGAGTTCAGCGACAAGAAGATGACTTACACGCAGGCTGATTTCCAGTCCCTCTCCGCAGATATCAAGGTTTATTTCCAGGACCAGTTCCCTGACAATTATGATTTCCAGTTCGATGTGTCCCCTATTGTCACATTGAGCAAGGGCTATGCTACATACGGAAGCAACGGGAACGATGGATACCAGGATGCCTACAATGCCGCCAAGGCCGTCGGGGAAGCCTGCCAGCTCGCCAGCGAAAGCGGCGTGGATTTTTCGCTCTATGATGAGGACAATGATGGAGCAGTGGACAATGTCTTCCTGGTCGTAGCCGGAAAGAACGAGGCCGAGGCCGGCGAGGCGAATCTTATATGGCCTCATTCCTGGGATGTCACATACGCCAATATTCACGTCACCCTGAACGGAAAGGAGATTCGTTCATACGCCGTATCATCCGAGCTCAGCTACAGGCAGAGCAGCAGGAAATACGAGTTCACGACCATAGGTACATTCTGCCACGAATACAGCCATGTACTCGGACTGATGGACTTGTATGATACCGACTACGAGAGCAACGGGCAGGCCAACACTGCCTGGGCCACGACAGCCATCATGAACTCCGGAAACTACAACAATGACGGCCAGACGCCTCCGGCCTACAATGCCATTGACAGGGACATGCTCGGAATTGGCATTTGCGAGATGCTTGAGCCGGGCACCTACGAGCTTGAGCCAATCCGGTTGAACGGCCGCTATTTCAGATACAATACCCCTACATCCATGGAATACTATCTTATTGAATGCAGGGACAATGGCGGATGGGATGAATACATTGAGGGTAGCGGGCTCGCAATCTACCACATTGACAAGTCCCAGAACATGAGCGGATATTCATCATACCTGAGCCGCAACGCAAGGGCTTACGAGAGATGGTGGTCCAACGAGGTGAACTGCAACACCAGCCATCTCTGCGCAGACATAATGGAGCCGAAGTCCAGGCCTATCAATGCAAGCCAGGTTTTCTATCCGTACGGGACGAACAATACATTCTCGTACGCGTCCTCTCCTGCATTCGTATTCTGGGACGGGACTTTGTCGCCAATCGTCATTGCCGATATCCGCCGGGACGGGGACAATATTATATTCCGCGTCGGGGAGACAGGCGGGAACAAGCCGTCAGATCCTTTGGACATAACCTCGGACGTATATCAGGACGCCGCCATAATCAGCTGGTATTCAAGCGATCCTCTCGCCGAGTATGACGCAACGTTCAGCTGGGGCCTGAGCGGGAAGGACAAGGAAACCATTACTGTCAGTCCATACGAGCGGGGAAGTTATGCGGTCGTTGTGGAAGGGATGAAGGAGGCCGCCGCATACAATGCGACCATCAGTTATGAGGTCAACGGAGTCAAGGGAAAGGAGGTATCCGTATCGTTCACCACGAAGCCTGTCTATGAAGGCGGGAAGCCTTTCATCTATCTCAACAACATATCCGGCCGCAATGAGGAAGGCACATTCACAAAGGAAGCGAAGTTGCCTCTCCGCATCTACAACTGCCCTGATGCGGAATCCATCGTATGGTATTATGACGGAAAGGAAATCAAGGCTGGAGGAAATGGATACTTCACACCTGCCGCTTCCGGCATGCTGAAGGCCGAAATCACCTACAAGGATGGAGGCAAGGATATAATTGTGAAAGAAGTCTATATAAAATGAGAAGATATCATAACATAGCTGCGGCAATGATAGCCGCTCTTTTGACACTCATCGGATGCCAGAAGGAAAACCGGCCTGACGAGGCCTTCATGAACTCAACCCAGATTGGTCTCACGGTTGATGGCCAGGACAAAATTATCTACAATCCTGTGACCTTCCAGCTCGGTTACAGCGAGACCTTCAGGGAGTTCCGCGTCCACACTGACAAAATGGATGAGTTTTTCTACCTGACCTGCTCCGAAATCCCGTCCAGGGACGGCCAGTCCATCAAATGCGACCTTAAATGTCAGGCCAGCAGCTACTCCCTGAATTACAGCAACTTATCCTTCAAAGTTGAGCAGATTGGCACCGACGGAACCGTCTGGCTCTGGTGCGGAAAGAAGAAAATCGGCGCCAGGGTCAGGATTCTGAACTGAGGAATCTGTAAATTCTTAAGGCTGAACGTCAAATTATTTGAACCACTCGGCAAGCTTAGCCTTGGCCCGAGCTTCGATATCCGGGGTGATTGAGGACTTGATGGCATTGTAGGCAAGGGTCAATGCTGCGACATCATCGGTGAAACCCATTATCGGTATCAGGTCCGGGATAAGGTCGACCGGCAGGATGAAGTACCCCAATGCGCCGATTATCATTGACTTGTTTGCAAGCGAAACGTCCGGAGACTGGAGCACGTAATATAGCACCAGAATATAATACGTAGTATGTTCGCCCAGCTTGGCAGCAAATTTCTTCAACTTGTCCCAAAGCTTCGGCTCTGAATAATTGTCCTGGTACTTCACCAGGTCGCTTTCAGTGATATTGGTCTTCTTGTCGTCTTCCATATTGCATTCGGGATTTTCAGTTCCTCAAAAATAGTGTTTTTACAGAATATCCGCAACCCATAACTCATCCCCGGCCTGACCGGGAATCCCATACGGAACACCGTGCGCACATCCTCAGAATCCGATACCGAGATGGAAGCCGAGACAGTCCGCCGCCAATGTTGGTCCGACAAACACGTGCAAATTCTTGTAGAACCTCACCCTCAGACCAGGATACAATCCTCCGATGAGATAGAAATCCCCGACATCTTCCGGAATTTCCTCCTCCCTTCCGCCGTCCGGCAGATAATTATACTTGCCTGTGACTTTATAGATGTAGGCAGCTCCGATATTGAGGTCGGCATAGAATGCGAAGATTTTCCTCTTTCCGAGATGCCAGTATCGACGGAAATTGAAAGCTGCCTGAATGGTGTAGAGGTTGCCCGGAGCATAGTCCAGATATGTATCGCTTTGGCCGACCATCAATGAGAATGTGCGCTTGTCATCGACCCTGACTCCTCCGCTGACAAAATGCCCGCCAGAGGTAAATCCGGAAAAATACCTGACCGTAAATTCAGGCTTCCAGTGCCTTACTCCCTCTTTCGAGAAGGCATATCTCCACCCGGCAGCCCAGCCTAATTTGCTGGTTCCGGCATCGCCTACTGATTGCAGAGTATCCGTTGCAGCTTGCATTTTCCCCGGTTCTTCGGCCCTGATGACAGCAGACGGAAGCAAAATACAGAGCCATAGCATTGTCAAGAATCGTTTCATAGGCGTCATTTTTAGAATTATTTTCGCAAATATACGTCTTATGACGATTTTTCCAAGCGGATGATGTACGAACCTCCTGTTATTTGCGGATAATCGGCAATTGTATTAAATTTGATGTTTTAACAATAAGAATTATGAATTACACAGGTCTATTGATAGCAGTAGTAACTTTTCTGGTGATAGGAGGTTTTCACCCCATCGTAATAAAGAGCGAGTACCATTTCGGCACCCGGTGCTGGTGGGCGTTTGCAATTGCCGGTGTAGCGTTCATCATTGCAAGTCTCTGCGTAAAGAGCAATGTGTTCAGCCCAATACTTGGGGTCATCGGTTGTTCCTGCTTCTGGAGCATTCTTGAACTGTTCGAGCAGAAAAAGAGAGTGGAGAAAGGCTGGTTTCCCAAGAACCCGAAAAGAGACTCATGACAAAGATTCCGATGTTGATATGTGTATTGGGATAAAACAATGGAAATGAGGAAGAAAAGCAGGGAAATGAGTGCCGGATGGGCGCTGGTGGTTTTCGACAAGGCTCCGTACATCAATGTCAGTATGGCGGATGAGGAAGGCACGCCTTACGGATTGCCTCTGTCCCTGGTACGGACCGACGAGAAGACATTCTGGTTCCACTGCGCCACGGAAGGCAAGAAACTTGACATTCTCAAGGCTAACCCGAAGGTGTTCCTGTCCGCAGTCACCCGGTGCAGACCCCTACGTGGACCCAAGGACGGCAGTTTCACATTGGAATTCCAGTCGGCAACAGCCCTAGGAATGGCGGAGATCATTGAGGATGAAAATACGAAAAGAGAAGCCCTGATGGCAATATGCCAGAGATTCCTGCCGCAGCAGATGGAAGGATTTGAGGAAGCTGTCACCAAAAGCCTTCACAGGACCGCTGTCGTGAAAATCACCCTAACTGAGCCACCGGTGGGCAAACGCAAGCTATACGACGCCAATGGTGACGAGATGAAATACGGAAGGATGGAATGAGCTCGTCAAGGCCGAGGGTCGGATAATGCTGATTATTTGAAGAAGGTTATTATCTACAGCGTCCTAAAAGCGCAGATTCCTGTAATTGATAATTTCAATTTCGCCGGCATTATTTTCAAAATCACCGACATAAACAACAGCCTTCCTACGAATAGGTGTATTTATCCAGTCTGAAATTTTCTTCAATGTGTTCTCAAATTCCTTATTGTATGTCATTGATGACTTTACTTCAAGAGCCGTTATCTCGCCCTCTTCCTTCATCAGGATATCCACCTCATTCCCGTTGGAATCCCTATAGAAGAAGACACCCCCTTCTTTACCGGCATTCATTCTGTGCTTGACCGCCTCCATAACCACAAGATTCTCGAAAATATTACCTCTCATCTTGTCCCTAGCCAACTGATTCGGGCTTTCTATATCAAGCAGGTAACAGGCGAGTCCCGGATCGCAGAAATATAACTTTGGTCTCTTTACCAACCTCTTGGAAATATTCTCATAGTATGGTGGCAGTAGGTAAACCACGTATGATGCAGTGAGGATGGATAGCCACGATGCTACAGTCTTGCTGTCCACTCCGACCTCATTGGCTACTTCAGAGACATTGAATATGGAACCGACTCGTGCGGCACACAACTTCATAAATCTCAGGAATTGCATTATATCCTTGATTTTCAGGAGGTCTCTTACATCTTTCTCAAGATACGTCTTGACATATGACGGATAGAACAATTTCGAGATATTCTTCTTCGAACAAATAGCCGGGAAAAGACCGTCGAAAAGAAATGTATCAAGGGGTTTCTCACAGGACTGCTCAGGGATTTCATTTATGGACATTGGCATCAATTCAAATACCCCTGCTCTACCTGCGAGGGATTCAGAGAGACCGCTCATCAGTTCAAAGTTGGAACTGCCAGAGAGCAGAAACCTACGTCCTGGATTGTCGTCAACGATGCCCTGTATGTATTCAAACAGCTCCGGTGCCTTCTGCACTTCGTCAATGAACATCATTTCACTGGTCTGACTGAGAAATGCGACAGGGTCATTCAGTGCAAACTCCCTGACATTTACATCCTTGAGTGAATATTTTACCGCCTGCGGGAACATCTCCTTCAGTATTGTGCTCTTTCCAGACTGTCTAGGACCGGTAATACAGAGTACAGAAAAGTATTGCGAGGCCTCTTTTAGCAACCCCTGCATATTTCTCGCTATGTAGTTTTCACTCATACTTTATGCATTTTTGGAATTACACTCCAAAATTACATAAATTTCGCGAATAAACATATACATAGACAGATTTTCCGGCCAAGTTGAAGATAATGAGCCAAAAATCACTATATTTGTCCTGCCGGGAATCCGGCATACATAAAGCGAAAGTGTTTCGCATTGTCCTTGTATGAAATCTGGTAAATTTTTGAGAGGGATGATGGGTGAAGCGCTGCGCTCGGCATTGAATGTAGTCTGGTGGCAGAACTGCCGACACATATGTCGAGTGTGGAGTATCGGTCACGTCCATTCTCAAGGTCCCTACCAGAACCACATACAGTGGAGGCGAAACGGCTCCACACTTTTGTATAGTATAGTACCGGTATAGTGGAGCGCCGGATGCCTCAAAAATATGTATCGCAATCTATCGGAGAGTATCTCAAGATCATTGAACAACATTCTTGATTCAATCCCAAAACAATTTACCTCATCGCAATTTATACAAGCCGTGCGGGATTATTGCTCCGTGGAATACCAGCAAGTTTTATCCCACTCAACTTATCGTTCTCTTCACTCTTGGATTGCCCGATGGTATCTTAATGGGAGCGAAAGCATTACAAGGATTGGATTAAAATCCACAAAATCAATCAATGGAAACAAATCAGGAAATGCCTTATGGAAAAACCCAAGAAAATAAAAGCTATAGTAGCTACCACCATAATACTCTTCTTGAGCACAACAATCTCTTGGGGCCAGTATAAGCAGGATTCAGATTACAGGACAATTCAATTGCAGGAATCTGCTATCACATATAAGAGGGCCGGTTTCTGGACAATGATATCCTCGCCTGTTGTTGTTTATCTTACCAGCAGATTAAGACAGTATACGTCTCGAGATGTTTCTTATTATAAGGTCAACGTATATTCAGATGATACATATTCCTCCATTTTGGAGACACTTCGATTCAACTCAATCGATGAGGCATTGGATTATACATCTTCTTCGTGTCCGTATTATGATTCATCACTCATAAACGAAACAGTATATCCATGCCCAAAGTGGGTACCTTGGGCGGCTGGCGGAGCAACACTTGCAATAGGGGGTATATTGTATGGCATTGGTGTGCATAAGAAATTCCTCATTCGCAAAGAGAAATACAAAATGGAACTAGCTTATGATATGACATATTTATCGCTTAAACTCGGTTTTTAAGGCAATGAAAAGAATTATTCTCATACTGTCATTTATAGCATCATTCATACCTGCAACGGCACAGCAAGAGTTTGATTTACATACTCAGAAAATAAATACCCAGTTACAGGTTAAAGGCATTTCTGAGATTCCTGACTTCACTAATGTACAGAAAAACTACGATGTATATGTTCCGATAGTATATGTCCCGTTACATTATCGTCCAAAGGCAACATTCAGGTTTAATCCCAAACCATACAGTGAGCCTAGAGTTGACGCAACCGTTGATAATTTGAAATTATTTCTTGAAAAGGCCAAAGCCTATCCCAAGATGAAAGTTGAATACAGTGGAGATTGGAATGACTATGTTGAGATTGCCGCAAAATACCTTGCAAAGGGTAAATCTACGGAGTATATTGGAGACAAGAAACATATGAAATATTTCCAGAAAGATTGGGCGCTTCTTGACAGGTACATTTATGACGAAAAATTTATGGTCAATAAGCAACGTGAGGAACAGAGCATAAATGATTCCATTGCGTCCCGAACGAAATTTGTCAGCGATTCCCTGGAGGCACGTCATAACTTCGTCAAAGATTCGATTGCGGCGAGAATGAAGTTTGTGGAAGATTCCCTGTATCGTGAGAATTACCGAAAAACACACCACTATGACCATGTCGTTTTCGACGGGCCTCACGGAGAGCCTGTATTGTGCTATCGTAGGGGGAAGATTATCGATGGTAAAATCTACAATGAATACGGGCTTGTGTCGGAAGTATACAAAGACGGTGAGTTGATACACGATTATGAATACAGCAATGAATATTTGCATTCAATCAACGTCATAGGAGATTCTTATCCAACTGGAGGATTTGACGGTGGTGTACAGATACATGATAAGGTGAGAAGAATGAGAACTTTCTATCATTTCTTTTATCCTGAAAGGATTAATTAAAACTTTCCCAACCAATAGGACTATATAGAACCATCGTCTGAACGGCCTGAGA
>JBJEBP010000145.1:0-11344 GCA_051870135.1 Candidatus Cryptobacteroides sp.
TTCTTTATCAGGGGCTTGCTATTTTTTTAAGCAATCCGCTTTGCGGAATTAAGGAAGATATTATATAGGCGATTGTTATGAACTTGACGTTACTCCGACCGGTACGATTGAAAGACTATATCTTGGCGGTGACGTGTATTCTGCTCCTGTTGTATATATCAGAGAAGGGTCTGGAGCATGGACTTTCTATAATATCGGCAGGGATTACCTCGGCAATATTACACATATAGCTACATACGATGGCACTTTGGTGGAAGAGAATAGCTTTGACCCTTGGGGCAGGCTAAGGAATCCTGAGACGCAGGAGATATATGCGTCAGGAACAGAGCCTGAACTCATGCTTGGGCGAGGTTTCACTGGTCACGAACACCTCACCTGGTTTGGCCTCATCAATATGAACGCCCGCCTGTATGATCCGGTTCTCGGACGCTTCCTTTCCCCTGACCCATACGTTCAGATGCCGGATTTCACGCAGAGTTTCAACAGATATTCGTACTGTTTGAATAATCCTCTTGTATATGTGGATGAGAATGGAGAGTTTGTGTGGTTCGTACCAATAATAGTAGGTGCAATAGGAGGTCTTGTTAATCTATTTGCAAATATTAATAATATTGAGGGCTTTTGGGATGGTTTGTCAACTTTTGCTGTTGGCTTTGGCACCGGAGCATTAGCAGCTACCATTGGTGGTGCCAGCATCGCAGCAGCTGTCGGTATTGGTGCAGCCGCAGGAGCACTCACGTCTTTCAACAACGAACTGGTCGCCCAAACAGGGGCAAACTTTTCATCGACCGGTACGATAAATTGGGACAATGTCTGGAGGTCAACCTTTAGCGGTGCTATTGCAGGTGGGGCAAGCGGAGCAATGGGCTCTTGGGCAAGTTCTTTTAGATTCACAATAAATGGAATATCAAGTCCAGTATTGAATTCTGCAGTGACCTCCTCTTTGGCTGCGGGAGCGGGACATATAGTTGGTGGAACTTCATATAATTTGATGTCAGGCCAAAACTTTTCGGAGGCATTCCAAAACTCTCTTCAAGGAGTCTGGAAGAGTGCGCTTATGGGAGGGGTGATTGGCGCAGGGACGACTTATGCAACATGTTTAGCAACAGGAGTAGATCCATTTAGGGGTGTAACAACAACTGCAAAAGATTTACATTTAGAAGGCACTATTGATAGAATTCAAAATGGCGAATCTTATCCACATAGACATGATGGTACGGTGTTTAGAAATGACCAAGGGTATCTCCCACAATACAATACTAACGATTATTACCATGAGTATGTACATCCAACTGCCGGATTAAAGGGTGTTGGACCGCAAAGAATAATTACAGGTTCAAGAGGAGAGTGGTATTATTCGCCAGATCATTACCATACTTTTATTAGATTTGTATTGTGATTGAAAAAAATTGGGAATATGAGGATTATAATAAGCGATAGAATCTGTGGTGACCAAAATTTAATAAATTACATTGAGGAAAAATTAGCGTCTCCGTATAGAAATGATAATTGGGATGGATTTCGGGATTGTATTGGCGATTTGTCCTGGCTGCCCGATGAAAGTGTTGAAATAGTACACGAATCTTTGCCGCTACTGGACTATACGGATATGTCGATATATCTGGATATTCTCTACGCAACAGAGAGGTCCTGGAGGCTGTATAAAGAAAAGAGGTTTACGTTCGTTTTTCCCGAACATCTGCGCCCAAAGGTGAACGATATTATTCATGCTGAAAATTTGAGGTTATTTAAAAGGCTGGCTGGTTCTCGATTGTATCAAATGCAGTTTGGATTTGGCGAAGACAAGACCCTGAGGAAAGTGTATCTTCAATGCGGCAGTTTTTGTATTTCTGTTGATGAAAACTTCCGATTTGATTACTACTCGCTGTCTGTACACCAGTTATCAGATGTTCTTGAAGGAAGATTATGTATTCCTTGTGCGGAAGGTATCAACAATTTCAAAACAATAAGGAAAGAAGTTAAAGACTGGACTTTGCTGGACTGTAATCTATACACAGACAAGAATGGGCTGGAACATTTCCAGGCGAACTTCCAATACAAATCATTATTTTATAAAGTGATGGATTGCTTCCCTGACTCAAATCGTGTGTTCCACTGTATGATTGATAATAGGGAAGTCGAATAGTGCCAAGAAGAAATAACTTTCAAAATTACATAAATGACAAATCTCAGATTAGCATTGGCTGTTTTATTCAGCCTAATAGGGATAACGACGGCGAACGCCCAAGTTGCTGTCAGGGCCGACGTGGGTATACACGGCTACAACACATTTTGCCGTAATCCGATTCAAATAACGACAATCCCAGGACTTGGATTACAATTCGGTGCAGACTATGACATCCTACTGAAAAAGAGCATTTCTAGAATGTCCTATCACTGTCACAACTTTGAAATTGGTGAAGAGATGTTGTATCTTTGTGCCGGATGTCAACTGTAGCCTATGAAGAAATTGGTCTTTTTGTTAGTTGCTTTTACAGCAGTGCTGCTTCTGTCTTGTGAGGGAGAGAAATTCAGTGTGGAGATGCTGCAAAAGGCAGAGGCGTGTATGGAGGGAAATCCAGAGGAGGCGCTGAAAATCTTAGATTCATTGACTCAGGGCGATTTGAGCCGTCGCAGGTTGCAGGCCAAATATTCGTTGCTGATGTCAATGGCTTTGGACAAGAACTATATTGATGTCGATAATGACAGTATTATTCATCCGGCCGTGGAATACTACAAAAGGCGTGGTCCTGCTGATGACAGACTTAAGACTTGGTATTACTGGGGACGTATTGCAATGAATACAGGAGAGTATGAAACGGCCATCTCGCGTTTAACCATTGCTGAGAAATATGTGCGCAGAGCTTCCGACCAGGTCGCAGTCGGGAGACTTTACAAAGCCCAGACAAGTGTGTATCAATACTGCTATGATACCGACGCAATGATTGAAGCGGCGGGCAAAGCCGCTGCATTGTACAAGTCAATTGGAGATACGACAAAATATATAGCATCACTCCTTGATATAACTGCGGGGTACCTGAATGAGGAGGATACTGTCAATGCGGAAGCCACACTATCTCTCGCTAAGGAATGTTGGCCGGCAATGAATGAAAGGCTCAAGAGTCAATATTTCGCAAATTGTCTTATTCTTGGCGGCAGGAAAGCTTCCTCAAATCTGAACGAACTGTTGAGTGAGTATGAGAGAGAAATAGCAAATCCGCAACTTGTTCAGTGGCTGACTGTTGCAAAGGCATACCATAAGTGTGGGGAGTACACAGAAGCACTGGAGGCACTGGAGAACTATGAGTACTATGGCGGAAAAATGGATGACGCCTTCTGCTGGATTTCCGGTTTGGTATATGAGGCGTTGGACCGTCAATCTGAGGCAATGTCCTGCTATAGGAACTATATTGAGCTGACCGACGAGAAATTGGGGTATTTGCTTGAGGCAGACATCCGCTTTGTAAAGGAGCGCTACGAGACACGAATTGCACTCGTCCATAGAACTTATTTTCTTATCGTGCTGGTGCTTTGTGTGATAGTGTTGATTCTATCGACCGTGCTTGTCACATCCAGAATAAGGAGGATAAATAGAGAAAAGAGAATCACCGAGGAAAAATTGAAGGAAAACGTTGACAAGTATGCAAGAATGTACGAAGCCGCCCTTATAGAAATTGACAACCTCAAAGACGTCCTCGCAAGGGATTCTTTGGACAAGTCTGTCAGGGAGCATCTGGGCCGGCGGTTGGGGCTTCTGAACAGATTCATTGCATCCAATATGACTCCAAATTACTCATTCGGTACCGCGGCAGAACTTGAACAGCTGATGAAGGACAAGAGTTATTTCATCGAATCTACAAGAGTCTCATTCTTGATAGAAAATCCAGACTTTATTGCTTATTTGAAACAAAAAGGTCTTTCAGATGGAGAAATCGGTTATTGCTGCCTATATGCAATAGGACTAAAAGGAAAGGATATATCGGCCTATTTGGGAAAAGGCCATTATAAACTCAGCAGTTCGATAAGGAAAAAGCTGGGATTGTCCGAGCACGATACAAATCTTGATATTTTTCTCCGGGAAAAATGTCTTGGTTCTAAAAAATGACATAACCCATCGTTGAGATCCCCGGTCAGGCCGGGGATGACAGAGGATAATAAAGCCGGGATGACGGAAGATGGATAAACATTGGATGACGAGCCTGTTGTATGAATTGCGGATAATTTGCACAAAAATAAGGGTGGCCCGGAAAAGGTCACCCTCAATTATTGTATTGAATTATTGACTTAAGCCAATGCCTGGGCAACGGCAACAGCAACAGCTACGGTAGCACCTACCATAGGGTTGTTACCCATACCGAGGAAGCCCATCATCTCAACGTGTGCAGGAACTGAAGAAGAACCTGCGAACTGGGCGTCGGAGTGCATACGTCCGAGGGTGTCAGTCATACCGTAAGACGCAGGACCTGCGGCCATGTTGTCCGGGTGAAGTGTACGGCCTGTACCACCACCTGAAGCCACTGAGAAGTAAGGCTTGCCTGCAAGCATGCGCTCCTTCTTGTATGTGCCTGCTACAGGGTGCTGGAAACGGGTGGGGTTGGTGGAGTTGCCGGTGATGGAAACATCCACGCCCTCAGTCCACATAATCTTCACGCCCTCACGTACATCGTCAGCGCCATAGCAGCGAACGCCGCCGCGGACACCCTCTGAATAGCGGGTCTCGTTCACAATCTTGAGTTCGCCAGTGTAATAGTCGAACTGAGTCTGGACGTATGTGAAGCCATTGATACGGCTGATAATCTTGGCAGCGTCCTTTCCGAGACCGTTGAGGATGACGCGGAGAGGTTTCTTGCGGACCTTGTTGGCCATCTCAGCAATCTTGATAGCACCCTCTGCGGCAGCGTATGACTCGTGGCCTGCGAGGAATGCGAAGCACTCTGTCTCCTCGCGGAGAAGACGTGCGGCCAGGTTTCCGTGTCCGAGACCAACCTTGCGGTCGTCAGCAACAGAACCCGGGATGCAGAATGCCTGGAGACCTTCTCCGATAGCCTCGGCAGCGTCAGCAGCATTGGTGCAACCCTTCTTGATAGCGATAGCGGCGCCTACAACGTAAGCCCACTTTGCATTCTCGAAGCAGATTTTCTGGGTATCCTCGCAAGTCTTGTATGGATCGAGGCCCTTGGACTCGCAGATAGCCTTTGCCTCCTCGATGTCCTTGATTCCGTATTTGTTGAGAGCAGCATTGATCTGATCAATACGACGCTCGTAGCTTTCAAAAAGTGCCATATCCATTTATGCTTTACGTGGGTCAATATACTTAACTGCATCTTTGAAGCGGCCATAGGTGCCCTTTGCCTTCTCGATGGCCTCAGGACCTGTTGCGCCTGCCTTGAGAGCATCCATGAGCTTGCCGAGGTTTACGAACTCATAGCCGATGACCTCATTGTTCTCGTCGAGAGCCATCTGGGTGCAGTATCCCTCAGTCATCTCAAGATAACGTGAACCCTTGGCACGGGTACCGAACATTGTTCCGACCTGGCTGCGGAGGTTCTTTCCGAGGTCCTCGAGAGATGCGCCTACAGGGAGACCGTTCTCTGAGAATGCGGACTGTGTACGTCCATAGACAATCTGGAGGAAGAGCTCGCGCATCGCAGTGTTGATGGCATCGCATACGAGGTCAGTGTTGAGAGCCTCGAGAAGAGTCTTGCCAGGGAGAATCTCAGATGCCATGGCGGCAGAGTG
This sequence comes from Candidatus Cryptobacteroides sp., assembly GCA_051870135.1. Lineage (GTDB taxonomy): Bacteria > Bacteroidota > Bacteroidia > Bacteroidales > UBA932 > Cryptobacteroides. The sequence continues at coordinate 5,740 of JBJEBP010000145.1, forward strand.
AGTCATACCTGAACAGCCGAGTGTCTCTACGAGAGCCTCCTCGATGATGCCGTCCTTGACATTGAGAGTGAGCTTGCAGCAGCCCTGCTGGGGAGCACACCAGCCGATACCGTGGGTAAGGCCGGAGATGTCCTTGATTTCCTTTGCATGCACCCACTTTCCTTCCTCAGGAATAGGGGCGTTGGCGTGATTTGCGCCCTTTGCTACGCAGCACATGTGCTGCACTTCGTTTGTGTAGATCATATTGTTGAATGCAATTTTTAGAATTTGCGGTGCAAATATAGTGAAAATTATTAATTTTGCGATGTGGATTTGCATATTATATACATATTCCTACTCTGCATCGGAGCCAGTTTCATCCAGCGCACGACCGGCTTCGGCTTCGGCATCTTCATTATGACAATGCTGCCGTTTCTCCTGCCTTCGTATGGAGAGGCAACGACCCTCTCGGGCCTGCTTGCCCTGACGACATCCGCAGTGATTTCATTCCGGCTCAGGAAAGTCGTTTCCTGGAAGCGTCTCCTGCCTATACTCCTGACATTCATTGTGTTTTCGGCAATAGCCGTTTCCTGCCTGAAGGCGATGGATGACAGGCTTCTCCGACGGATTCTGGGCGTGGTTCTGGTCCTGGCGAGCCTGTATTTCATTTTCCTTTCTTCGAGGATTCATATCAGGCCGACCCTTCCGTTCCAGGTTACTGCCGGGGCGCTGAGCGGCGTGCTTGGCGGCTTTTTCGGGATGCAGGGCCCTCCGGCGGTGCTGTATTTCATTTCGTCGGAGCCTGACAATGAGCATTATATGGCCATTGCACAGACTTATTTCTTCATCGGCAATCTGGCAATGACTTTTTTCCGCGCGGGAAACGGCTTCTTGACTCCCGCTGTCGGCTGGAGTTATCTCTACGGGCTTGGCGGAGTCATTCTCGGAACAACCATCGGCTCGATCGTCTATCGCTACATCCCCTCAGCAGCATTGAAGTACATTGTCTATCTCTACATCGGCATCAGCGGCATCATCGTCTTCTTCACCGCATAAAAAAGGGGCGGTGCAGAAACAATCCGGACCACCCCGACCAATAGGGAATTATGAAATATTCAATGCAAATTTATGCAAATTATTCGGAATTACAACATTTTAGGAATGTATTTTTTTACAATCGCAGAGCATTTTTCGGAAAAATCAATGAAGCAGAGTCGGGAAAAATTCCTATATTCGCAAGTCAAAGTTTGAAACGATGAGGAAATTTCTTTTAGCCGGCATTCTGACATTGGCGGGAAGCCTTTTCACATACGCCCAGAACAGCCCTCTGCTTCCGGACTGGGAGGAGGGATATCTTGATATCCATACGATTGCGACAGGCAGGGGAGACGCCTGCCTCATAGTTATGCCGGACGGCACGACAATGATGATTGATGCCGGGGACAACGGCAAGGCCAAGGACAAGCAGCATCCGGACGGCTCAATGAAGCCGGGCGAGTGGCAGGCTCGCTATATGAAGCATTTCATGCAGGGACTGCCGGGAGCCGGGGCACTGGACTATGCAATGGTCACGCATCTTCACGATGACCATATCGGGAGCGTCAGGGATACATTGCCGGGACAGGACGGCTATGGCCTTTCCGGAATCACGCTTGTCGGCAATCTCATTCATTTTGACAAGTTAGTGGACAGGGGCTGGCCGGATTATGATTTCCCCTCACGGGAGAAAGTCCTCGCTGCCGACAAGGGCTTTATAGAGCATTATTTCAGATTCATTGAGCATCAGCGCAGCCTTGGCATGGAGGTGGAAAAATTCGTCAACGGCTCGAAGAAGCAGTTCACATTGAAATATGACCCCAAACCATACGCCCGTGATTTCGAGATCCGCAATCTTGCCTCAAATGGGGAGATGTGGATTGGCAAAGGCTTGAAAACCAGGAAGATGTATAGCGGAGACATAAACCTTTTTGATGAAAATATGAATTCCTGCGCCATCAGGCTGAGATACGGGAAATTCGTTTATTACAATGGCGGAGACCTCTCCGGAGGCAATCTTGACATGTCCGGCTATCCATCAAAGGAGAGGGATTTCGAGACACAGGTGGCCGATGTATGCGGACCTGTGACTGTGATGAAGGCCAACCACCACGGCTATTATGATACCTGCAACGGGTATTTCCTCCAGACCCTTTCGCCGGAAGTCATTGTCATTGACGCGAGAAGCAATAATCATCCGGTACCTTCCACATTCACGAGAATCACGGATCCTCAGGTATGGAGAGGGGAGAGGGAATATTATATTACTGTGGACCAGGCCAGGGGCAAGCTCGGGGAGACGCTCTGGAGCAAGTTCAAGCCCTGGGGTCACATTGTAATAAGGGTTTATCCGGGCGGCGGCAGCTATCAGGTGTTTGTCCTTGATGCCGACAGTACGGATTATCACATTATTTACCAGACGGAAGTCAGGGAATTGAAATAAAAACCAACCGATATTTATGTACACCTCAGAAAACGGGCTATATGTCGCCCACGGACCCGAAGGTCCGATTTCGATTTGCGGAAGAATGGCCAACAGGCACGGCCTAATTGCCGGAGCCACCGGAACCGGAAAAACCGTTACCCTCCAGGTCCTTGCGGAGTCATTCTGCCAGGCTGGAGTTCCTTGTTTCATGGCCGACATGAAGGGAGACCTTTCAGGAATAAGCCAGACCGGAAAAATGAGCGGCTTCATTGAGAAGCGCTGCGCGGAATTCGGCATCCAGGACCCTCAGTTCGCAGGCTGCCCGGTGCGTTTCTTCGATGTTTTCGGGGAGCAGGGTCACCCTATGAGGACGACGGTTTCCAATATGGGCCCGCAGCTCCTAGCCCGTCTCCTTGACCTCAATGAGACCCAGGCCGGCATATTGAACATTGTGTTCCGCATTGCCGACGACCGGGGCCTCCTCCTCATTGACATGAAGGACCTCAGGTCAATGCTGAATTACGTCGCAGAGCACGCCAAGGAGTTTACCACAAGCTACGGAAACATAACCTCGCAGAGCGTCGGAGCCATCCAGAGGGCGCTTCTGGCACTTGAGAATGAGGGTGCGGACAAATTCTTTGCGGAGCCTTCATTCGACATCTATGACCTGCTCCAGAGCGAAGGCGGCAAGGGTGTGATGAGCGTATTGGCGGCTGACAAGCTGATGCTCAATCCGAAGCTTTATTCAACCTTCCTCCTCTGGCTGCTTTCCGAACTCTATGCAAGGCTGCCTGAGGTCGGGGATATGGATTTGCCGAAGCTCGTGTTCTTCTTCGACGAGGCCCACATGCTGTTTGACGGCACTTCCAAGGCCCTCGTGGACAAGATTGAGCAGGTTGTGCGCCTCATCCGAAGCAAGGGAGTCGGAGTATATTTCGTGACACAGAACCCTACAGATATACCTGAGGACATTCTCGGCCAGCTCGGAAACAGGGTGCAGCACGCTCTCAGGGCATTTACGCCGAAGGACCAGAAGGCTGTAAGGTCTGCTGCCGAGACATTCAGGGCAAATCCTGCATTCAAGACAGAGGAGGCCATTATGGAACTCGGTACAGGTGAGGCTCTTGTGTCCTTCCTGGACGAAAAGGGTTCTCCTTCAATGGTGCAGAGGGCGAAAATCTTGTTCCCGCTCAGCCAGATAGGAGCAGTGACTGATGCCCAAAGGGACCTGATAATCAAGCAGTCACGTCTCTACGGAAGATATGACAATGTCATTGACCGGGAGAGTGCATTCGAAGTTCTCCTTGCCGAGAGCGAGAAGGCTGCGAAAGAGGCTGAAGAGAGGGCTGCAGAGGAAGCCAGGGCGGCAGAGGAGGCCAAGGCTGCAAAGGAAGCCAAGAAGTCAGGCAAGTCTGGAGGACTGATGAAGGGAGTGCTCGGAGCCATTGTCGGAGCGGCAGTAACCAGTCTGGGAAGAAGCATCGGCAACGAGGTGGCGAAGAGCGTGACAGGTTCGAAATCCAGCTCGAAGACGAGTTCAAAGTCAGGTTCGGCCAAGGGCAGCGTGGTCAAGAATGCCGCGGGAAAGGCTCTCGGCAATGCGGCTTCCACTGCCACAAGGGAGATTACACGCAGTATTCTCGGTAATCTGCTCAAATAATATAAATCATTGAAATACAATTCAATATGTCAGACAATAAGCCAAAATACAAATGGGAGTTCTCCAATATCGGAGGAGCATCCAGAGTAAGAATCAAGAGTGGAGAGGATATTGCGCATTTGCGTGAGCTCGACCCTACAATGTGGACTGTGCTTTCCTGCCCTGTTCAAGGGTTGGAGATAGACCCGGCCAGCCTCGCCTGCATTGATACGGACGGTGACGGAAAGATTCGTGTCAATGATGTAGTGAAGACTGCAGACTGGGCAGTTTCCGCATTGACCAATGCCGACAGGCTGCTCGAAGGGGCATCCTCCATAGCTATTTCAGAATTCAATCCGGAGACTGAGACCGGACGCAAACTGGCTTTGTCGGCCAGGGAGATTCTCCAGAACCTCGGTAGGGATGGGGATGTCATCAGCCTTTCGGATACGGCGGACAGGGTGGCTATTTTCGCAGGCACCAAGTTCAATGGTGACGGGGTTATCATTGAGGCCACCGCGGACAATGATGAAGGCAAGGCTGTAATCGCAGCAATAAAGGCCACAATCGGCACGGTCAAGGACAGAAGCGGGGAGGATGGAGTCAATGCCGACCTCATTGAGGCATTCTACAAGGCTCTTGCAGAGTATTCGGCCTGGTCTGCTGCCAAGCCTGAACTTCCGTACGGAGATGATACTGAAGCAGTTCTTGTGGCCTATCAGGCCCTTGATGCCAAGGTTCGCGACTTTTTCGTAAGGTCAAAAGTGGCCGCATTCTCTCCGGACAATGCTTCCAAGCTCGACGTCCAGACTGCCTGGATTGAGGCAATTGCCGGCAGCGACCTTACATCCAAACTTGATGAAATCGCCGGCTATCCTATAGCCAGAATCACAGGCAAGGCTGGGATTCCTGTTAATGCGGCGGTGAACCCTGCTTGGGCAGGTTATTTCGCAACGTTGACAAAAATTGCTGTGCCAGAGGGAGTTGATGCTGTGGATGAAGTTCTTTGGAATGAAATCGGGGCCAGGCTTGTCCCTTATATTGACTGGAAAAATGCCAAGGCAGGTGCTTCTGTGGAATCCCTCGGCATTGATGCTGTCAACTCATTCCTGGGTGCTGATTTGAAGCAGAGCCTTCTTGATCTCGTTGCCAAGGATCTGGCCCTGAAAGAGGAGGCAGAGAATATTGACAATGTGGACAAGTTCCTGCACGTTTACAGGGATTTCTATAGACTTCTCAAGAACTTCGTCACCCTCGAGGATTTCTATTCAAAGGACAAGGATGCCAAGGCGATATTCCAGTCCGGAACCCTCATCATTGACCAGAGGGCCTGCCGTTTCTGTATGAATGTGGCCGATATGGGCAAGCACAATACAATGGCTCCGGCCAGCGGAATGTACCTCGTCTATTGTGACTGCACGACCAAGACGAAGCCGGGCAAGATTACCATAGTCGCAGCCGTTACTGTGGGCGACATCGGGGACCTTGCTGTGGGAAAGAATGCGGTTTATTATGACAATCAGGGA
>JBJEBP010000146.1:0-2723 GCA_051870135.1 Candidatus Cryptobacteroides sp.
TTCTCCAATGCAGGTGCCGCAAGCGACACACTCGTCTGAAATTTTGTAAGCCATAGTTATGATGTTTTAAACAATGTTTGTCGTATCTTTGTAGGGGAAACCCATACAAGAGTGCAAATGTATAGGATTTTAATCAAATAACCAAGAGTGGAAAGATTTTTGCAGCATAAAGTGTTCGCATTTAACTGAATATGAAAATGACTATCAGACACACATTGACAGCCATATTGGCATTTTTCCTTGCGGTCTTGGCACAGGCTCAGGTCAAGACGGATGGGAAAGCATCTGAAATAGACGGAGTTGTGAGATTTGACAGGACCATCTGGGACTTCGGTGACGTTACAACGGGGCAGGGTGCACTTAGCTGCTCCTTCAAGGTTACCAATATATCTGATTCGCCTGCGGTAATCTACAATGTCGTATCTTCCTGCGGTTGTACGGATGTAAAATGGACCCGCGAACCGCTCAGGCCGGGCGCTTCAGGGACAATTGATGCAACTTATGCCAATGAGGACGGCCCTTATCCTTTTGACAAGACCCTTACGGTCTATATTTCCGGAGTAAAGAAACCTGTAATCCTCAGGTTGAGGGGAACAGCACACGCCAAAAAATTGACCATGGAGGATCTTTATCCCGTTCGCCGGGGCTCTCTTGGCTTCAAGACAGACGATATCAAGCTTGGCAACCTTTCCCAGGGCAGCCAGCGGTCCGATGCCGTGAAAGTGGCCAATCTCGGTCAAACTCCGGTCAAGGTAGAGTTCAAGGATGTCACGGAAGGTTTTCAGATTTCCATTGCTCCGAATCCGGTTCCAGCTGGGCAGATTGCCACAATGACATTCATTGTCACGACAGACCGCTCCAAATGGGGAAAGAATTACTATTATGCTTCTCCGGTCGTTGATGGCAGGAAATACTCCCCGTTGGGAATCTGGGCATTCACCAAGGAGGATTTCTCCAATTGGACAGAAGAACAGAAAGCAGACGGGGCGAAGCCAATGTTCGATACCAGTTCCAAAGATTTCGGAACAAGACGCAAGGGAGAAAAGTTCGAAGTCGTATTCAAGGTGAAGAATCTCGGCGGAGCACAGCTCAAGATTTACAAGGCAGACCCGGAAACTGCCGCAGTGACACCGGAACCATTCCGGGCCGTATCTTCAGGCAAGGAGGGACTTCTGAAGTTCAATGTGGATTCTTCCTCACTTCCTGCCGGGGAAACCGATATCCTGGTAATCCTTACCACCAACAGCCCTCTCAGGCCAATTGTCAACATTCACATAACCGGAACTATTATCTAACCTGAAACATAATATGATTCAGATTATTCTCGATGCCCTCAAGGAGACAGTGTCCATCTGTCTCCTCGTAATGCTTATGATGACCCTCATCGAAGTCTTCAATGTGACCACGAGGGGAAAACTGTTCAACAAGCTGTCCGGAAGCCGGATAGGCCAGGTAGTCCTATGTTCCATTCTCGGAGTCCTGCCCGGATGTCTCGGAGGTTTTGCCGGCGTTTCATTGTACTCACATAGGATGGTGGGCTTCGGGTCTCTCCTGGCAATGCTGATAGCCACTGCCGGCGATGAGTCAATATTGATGCTCTCCCTCTTCCCGGGAAAGGCTGTAGCGATGTTTGCGGGGCTGTTCTGCCTTGCCGTAATTGTCGGAATAATAACGGAATACATACTCGACAAGTCAGGAAAGCGCCACCTCAAGGATGACAGGCATCCGGACGACAGTTTCGAGATACACGAATGCGACGAGGACAGCCACGAGACCCATCACGAGGAAGGCTTCAGGCACAAACTCGTACATTTCTTCACTGACCATCTCTGGAAGCACGTCATAAAGAGGCATCTTCCGTCCATTTTTGCCTGGACATTCGGAGTCCTGCTTGTTGTCGGGCTGCTTTCCGCTTATGTTGACATTGAGGCCTGGATCAAGGGAAATACGGGAATTATGATATTGATAGCCGTTCTCGTCGGCCTCATTCCACAGTCAGGCCCACACATTGTATTCGTTACTATGTTTGCCGGCGGTATGCTTCCGTTCTCCGTTCTCCTTGCAAATACCATTTCACAGGACGGACACGCCTGCCTTCCGCTCATCGCCGAAAACAAAAGGAGCTTCGCTTATGCGAAACTCCTCAAATCCGTGCTCGCCATTGCGGCGGGCTTTATTGCAATGATGGTCTGATTACTCAGCCTCGGCTGTTGCGCCAGGACGCATTATCATTGTCTTGGCGGTGCCGGAATTTATAATCTTGCCGAGAATGTTCTGGAGATCCTCAGGCTTGAGATTGTTCACAACCTCCTCGTAGTCCTGGTCGTAGTCAAGCCCGAAGAGCTCGAGGCTCCTGAGGACATTGAGCCAGTGGCCGTTGGTGATTCTGGACTCCGGAATGTTCTTCTGGAGATTCTTCTTTGCCATGTCGAACTCCTCTGCTGTAGGACCCTCGTTCGTGAGTGCATTGAGATCCCTGAGGCTGAGCTCAACGAGCCTGTCGGCTGCTGTAGGACTGGTCTCGAATGCAACCTGGAGCATAGCAGCAGGCTTCGGAAGCGGATTGATGACTCCGTATGCAGATGCGCCGTATGTACCGCCTTCATCCTCCCTGAGGGATTTCACATATCTCATATCCAGGATGTAGGTAGCTGCGGAGAGAGCGACTTCGTCAATGAGACGATACTCGTCAAGGTAGGCATTGAACACCTCTACGACAGTCA
>JBJEBP010000147.1:0-21738 GCA_051870135.1 Candidatus Cryptobacteroides sp.
AGCCAAAAACAACGGAGCTGGAGCATTAGTTGTACAAAATAAGTCAAAACTCATGCTCGGATGGAAGCAAAAAGAAGGCAATATTATTTAGAAAATTAAAATCAGGAGAACTGCTCATTAAAGAAATATGGACATATCGCAACGGCTTTGCTGATGTCGAATATTATGATTTCGATGGTAATCTGGAACGACAGTCAACTGAGATACTGAGAAGCAGTTGGTTTTTTTAACGTCAGCATGATGCACCTCACGGGAACAATGCTTGCGCCTGAGGAGCAAAGCCAAACAGCCAGCATGCCCCCAACGCAGTATATGTTAGAAGACTCAAAACTCCTGCGCAATCCGTCGTGCAAGGTCAGCGGTCTCCCGAACCTTGTAAGCCACCTTCTCTACAGGCATATAGTCAAGGTTCCAGGCGGCCACAGTAATAATCTCGCCGAGTCCCCAGAGGCTTGAGAGGGCCTTCAGGTATGAACTGCCCTGGTCACGGAACTCCCCGGTCGGGATGTCCATGCCTCGGGTGGTTATGTACAGCACTTTCTGGCACTTGCAGAGCCCCGTACATGTAGAACCGTCATCCGTGAAAGTGACATTGTAGAGAGACATGTTCTCGAAGAATGCCTTGAGTACCGAAGGGAAACTCATGTCCCAGAAAGGAGCAGCAATGACAATCCTGTCCGCCGAGGCGATTTTCCCCGCGATAGCCAATGTGGCTTCAGGAACATTCCCTGCGGTTCTTTCCTTCAGGGATTGAGGGTTTACAGGAGGCAAGGCAAGCGCATTGACATCAATGGTCTCAATGTCATACCTCGTTGAAAGGACTTCCTTGGCCGCCTCCAGAATGACCTTGGTTCTTGACTCCTCCCTCATGCAGGAGTCGATTATTATCAATTTTTCCATATCTCGTCATACTTTACAAAAGCGGTACAAAGATAATCAGTCCCGGCCGAATTCCCCACTATTCCGTAAAGATAACACAGGACTGCCATATTTTTGCAGTAAAAACCATTATCTTTGCAATGTAACCAAGATTGGCGACCGCAAGGAGAGGTAGCAGCCAATCCAGATAATCAATAAAACCGCAACACACGATGGCAAAGAATTTCTTCAAAAGGTACATCTGGCTGATAGACCTTCTCAGCAGGAGGGGCTACATCTCCCTGAAAGAGATCAGCGACGAATGGCGGAAGAGTCCGCTGAACGACACGCACGAGCCATTGTCGCAGAGGACATTCTTCAATCACAAGGATGCCATATACGACATCTTCGGCATTGAGATAAAGAACGACAGGTCAATGGGTTTCTACATCTCGGGAGCCGGAATGGACGGGGAAACCACTGCGCAATGGATGCTTCACAGCCTCTGCCTCAACAATGTCCTCCAGGAGAATGCCGACATGAAAAGCCGCATCCTCGTAGAGAATGTACCGTCGGGAGACAAGTTCCTCACCGAGGTAATCAGCGCAATGCGGGCCGGACGCACCATCAGCCTCACATACCAGAGTTTCAGGCGCCAGGAGCCGAAGACATTTCCTGTCAATGCCTACTGCGTCAAATATTTCAAGCAGAGGTGGTATATGCTCGGAAAAAGCGAGCTGGGAATGCGTGTCTATGCCCTGGACCGTTTCGTTGACATGGAAGAGCTGGACAATCAATACACAATCCCGGAGGATTTCAATGCCGAAAACTATTTCAGCGGATACTTCGGAGTCATAATTGACACCGCGCCGGTGGACGTAGTAATCAGGGTCGAGCCGGAACAGGCCAAATACTTCCGCACCCTCCCGATACATCACAGCCAGGAGGAGATTGACGAGGTAAACGGCTGGCCGGCATTCAAATACAGGATTGCGCCGACATACGACTTCATCCAGGAGATACTCCTGCACGGGCCAGATGTCGAGGTCCTCGCTCCGGACAGCCTCAGGGAGAAAGTTGCTGGCAATGCCATTGAGATGGCCAAAATATACCAAGCCCGATGAAAGACTTCGCAGCAATAGATTTCGAGACGGCCAATGAGCAGCCATCCAGCGTCTGTTCCATCGGCGTTGTTATAGTACGTGGCGGGGAGATTGTGGACTCATTCTACAGTCTGATTCACCCCGAGCCGGAATACTACCAATGGTTCTGCCAGAGAGTTCACGGACTCGGCCCGGAGGATACCGATGACGCTCCCGTATTCCCGTACGTCTGGGAAAAGATAGAACCTCTCATTGAAGGACTACCGCTCGTGGCTCACAACTCCTGCTTTGACGAGGGCTGCCTGAAAGCCGTATTCAGTGTCTATCAGATGGACTACCCGGACTACGAGTTCCACGACACACTGGCAGCCTCACGCAGACATTTCGGCGGCTGGCTTCCCAATCACCAGCTCCAGACCGTAGCAGCGGCCTGCGGTTTTGACCTGGAGAACCACCATCACGCCTTGGCCGACGCCGAAGCCTGCGCTGCCATCGCAATGCAAATAATGTAATTTAAATGCTGAAATTGTGATAATGCGGCCCGAAGCGCTCGAAAGCGGCACGGTCGAGGTCGTTCCGGTCATCCGGATGGGCAATGCTGATAAGCAGCTTGGCCCTCTCCTGCAATGACTTGCCGTAAAGATCCACAGCACCGTACTCGGTTACTATCCAATGTGCATCAGCACGTGGGGTCACGACGCCCGCTCCAGTATTGAGCACAGGCACAATCTTGGACTGGCCTTTCCTTGTCCTGGAAGCGAATGCTGTCACGGATTTTCCGCCCTCGCTCATTGTAGCTCCCTTCACGAAATCCACCTGGCCTCCGGTTCCGGAAAAGATTCTTGTTCCGATGGAGTCGGCGCTTATCTGTCCGGTAAGGTCAACCTCCACTGCGGAGTTGATGGCCATCATATTAGGGTTCTGCGCAATTACCCAAGGGTCGTTGGTGTACTTGATATCCTTCATCAGCACATCAGGATTGTGGTCAATGAACTTGTAAACCTCATCCGAACCGAGAAGGAACGAAGCCACGACCTTGCCAGTGTCAATCTTCTTGCAACTGCCGTTGATGACACCCTTCTTGATAAGGCCAAGGATGCCGTCTGCGAACATCTCTGTATGAAGACCCAGGTTCTTGTGGTCTGAAAGCGCAACCGCAAGCGCATTCGGAAGAGCACCGATTCCCATCTGGAGGCAGGCCCCGTCCGGAACCAGCTCCGCGCAGTTCTTTCCAATTAGCTGCTCCACCTCGTCCGGCTGGGCGAAGTCCTTGGTAACCAATACCAATGGAGTATTGTCATATACAATATAGTCAATGAGGTCCGTGCTGACAAGATCGCCATAAGCGAACGGCACATTCTCATTGACAACGGCAATGACCGTTCCCGCACTTTCAATGGCTGCTATAGAGCAGTCCACGGAGGTTCCCAAAGAATAAAAACCATTCTCGTCAGGGCGTGAGACCTGGACCATGGCCACGTCGCACCGGAGAGCGCCGCTCCTGTAAAGTTTCTGGGACTCACCAAGATGTACAGGGAGATAGTCTGCGTATCCCGCATTGACATTGGCCCTGACATTAGGTCCGAGGAAGAAGCCCTGGTCGAAGAAAATTCCTTCGTAGGCAGGATCAGAATACGGGGCTGGCCCCTCTGTATGGAAATGATGGAAATGAAGATCCCTTACATCCCCTGCATCGGCCCTGCGGCACAATGCCTGGATAAGCACGTGAGGCACGCTGGCCACGCTGCTCAGATGAATGTGGTCTCCTGTACGGACAGCCAATACGGCTTCGTCGGCTGTGACTGTTCTTGGTTGTTTCATATTAAAATATTGGTTATCAGTTATTTACAAATAGATTTCTGTTTGGCAGCGAGGAGGAATACTTCTCCCTCAGTTTCTTGAAAAGTCCTGCCGTATAGCTTGTGAAGCCCGGCCCCTTCCAAGTGCTGGTATTGGTTACCATTATCCAGCATTCCCCGTCCGGATAATACTTTATCAATGCGGAAGTTCCGGACAAAGTCCCCGTCCTCGTCCACTCCCCTGTCGGCTTGGTGTCATTCCATCCAAGGGAATATGTATCCGCATCGAACCACTCAGTCATTGCGGCGACACTCTCCTTGGAGATAATGTCCGGGACCTCAGGTTTCCCGTCAATTGAGGCCACGAATCTGGCCAGTTCCGGGGTGGAGGTCACCCAGGCACCTGCACCCGAAAGCGACCGTATATCACTTCCGCCATAGCATCTTTCCACCAGACGGCCGCTGTTGTTGTACTCCTCGACCAGAATAGTGTCGGCTCCATTGTAATATTTCACCTCTCCCGGATATCTCTCCTCATAGTAGTTATGGGCAATCTGCATATCGAAACAACCGGCGGGAACGAGAACGCTGTCCCTCATATATGTCTCATAATCAAGGCCTGAGACCTCCTCGATAATCTTGCTCAGGAGAAGATAACCGAAATTGGAATAATACTGGCTGGTACCCGGACGGAAGCGAAGCCTCCGCCTGAGATAAATGCGCATCAGTTCAATGTTGTCAGGCGGTGTGTCAAGATGGTTCTGCACCATTATCGTGCGTGTGGAAAACATAGGGTCACCTCCGCTCGCCGTAAATCCGCCCTTGTGACGGAGCAGGTCCTCGACAGTGATGAGATTGTAGAGCGGATCCTTCATTACGGATGTGTAAGCCGTGTCCCTCAATATGCCCGAAGGTCCGAAAACAGTATCCTGCAGATGGAGACGCCCGGACTCCTGAAGTTTCATTATCGCAGTGGCTGTCAGCAGTTTGGACACGGAGGCTACCCTCATTATATATGCCGGGGACATCTCCACGCCGGCCTCCTTGTCAGCCCATCCATAGCCCTTGCAGAAGAGCAGGGAGTCATTCCGCATTATGGAAAGCGACACTCCCCGCAGTCGCCAGTAGGCCATATATTTCTCAATTGCCGCATCCATTCCACTCAGGCCTGGCAAGGCTGTGGTATCATTGGAAATAACCTCATTGAGATGGACAGGAGGCAGTACTACAGTTTCCTGCTCCACCGATGAAGAGTTCAGTGAAACGCAAATCCCGGCAAGCGCCAGCAGCACCGCCAAAGACAATACTACACCAGTCCGTCCCAACCTCATTGCTCCCCTCCTGCAATCTTACCTGTACTCCGGCCGAATTCAATGATAAAATCAGCCGTCCCGTCAATTCCAAGAAGCGATGAGTCAATGCAGAGGTCATAGTTGGAAGCCACGCCCCAATGCCCGAATGTGAAATAATTGTAATAGGACTCCCTTCCGGAGTCTTTCTTCCTCATCATTGCCTCTGCCTCATCGGCAGATATGTCGAGCCTGCGGGCTATCCTCTCAATCCTGACCTCGTCGGGGGCTGTGATGAACACGTCAAGGCAGTCCAGATCCCGCAGAATATAATCGGCGCATCGGCCGATAAAGATGGCCGGGCCCTTCTCCGCAATTTACCTTATAACATCGCTCTGCATCTTGAAGATGCTGTCATCATTGACATAATTGCCTGAAAATGAGGCTCTTCCCGTAGCCAAGAAACCTGACATTCCGAACAGGCTGCGCCTCTCGTCCTTTTTGGCGAATAGTTCTGCGCTGAAGCCGCTCTGACGGGCAGCCTCAGTGATAAGTTCCCTGTCATAAACCGGAATGCCGAGTTTGGAACCGAGAGCGGAGGCGACGAGATATCCGCCGCTTCCGAACTGTCTTCCTACATTGATTATTGTATTGCCCATAACTATTCAGATTTTGCTGCCGAGGAAACCAGGGTCATCCCCGTCATTGAGCCTCTTCAATTTACGGAGAAGGCTGAAAAGGAGGGTTGCAGTAAGTATTACTGACATAGAGTCCGCAATCGGGAACGAAATCCAGACCCCTATATGGCCGACAAAGGAAGGCAGGAAATAAATAAGCGGGACAAGGAAGAGAAGCTGTCTAGAAAGGGAGAGCAGAATGGACTTGTGCACCATTCCCAGACATTGGAAAAGATTGACCGAGACCATCTGGAATCCGATGACAGGCAATGCTATATTCATCATTCTCAAGCCCTTGACCGCCAACGCTTTAAGTTCAGGATCAGAAGTAAAGAGAGATGCTGCCGGACCTGGAACAGCCTCCGAGAATATGAAGCCTGCCACAGACACGACGGTCGCACAGAAAACTGTCATCCTGTATACCTCCCTGACCCTGCCGAATTTCCGGGCACCGAAATTATATCCTGCAATAGGCTGCATACCCTGGTTGAAGCCCATATTGACCATAATGAACAGGAAGGTGAAGCGGTTCACAATGCCGTAGGCACCGATTGCGAGGTCCCCACCGTACTTGAGGAGCTGCTGGTTGATAAGCATCGTGACAATGCAGGAGGCGGAATTCATCAGGAAAGGCCCCATTCCTATTGTCAATGAGTCCAGGGCAACTCTCATATCAAGCCGGAAATCCTTCAGCCTTGCCGGAAGGTGGAGGAAATTCTTCTGGTCGAAGAAGAACCTCAGGGCATAGCCGAGGGCCAAAGTCTGGCAGAGGACGGTGGCAATGGCAGCGCCCTTGATGCCCATGCCGAACCAATAGATGAAGACAGGGTCCAGGACCGCGTTGGACAGGACTGTGAATATCGTCAGGCCCATGGCCATCTTCGGCCGTCCCGATGCCCTGATGACATTGTTCAGGCCGAAATAAAGATGCGTTATCACATTGCCCAGCAATATGATGAACATATATTCCCGTGCGTATGGCAATGTATTTTCGCTAGCCCCGAAGAATGTGAGAATAGGGTCGAGGAAAGCAATGGTGAATACGGAGAAGAGGGTTCCGATTATGATGTTCAGCAGGACTTCATTGGTCAGCACCTTGCCGGCAGCCTTGTAATTGCGCTGGCCGAGCAGGACTGAAAGCATTGTTGACGCTCCGACACCCACCAGGGTTCCCAATGCGGTGGAAAGATTCATCAGCGGGAATGTCACAGCCAGGCCCGATATGGCATATTGGCCCACACCGGGTATATGGCCGATGAATATGCTGTCCACCATATTGTACAATGAAGATGCGGTCATGGCAATGATTGCCGGGACCGCATACTGCATCAGAAGCTGACGCACATTCTTTTCACCGAGTTCTGAAGGAACTGTCGCTGACATACTTAATCCTCAGGTTCGTCCACTATCTCAATCTCAAACATCAGGGGGGCGAATGAAGGAATCTTCTTTCCGCTTCCGGAATAAGTGTATCCGTAAGGGGAATAGAACAAGCCCACTCCATGCTCATAATGCCTCATCTGCCACAAGGTAAGCTGGAATCCCGTAATTATCGAAGAGCTGTCGTCCCCCATCGTGATGTCATAATAATTCTCACCCCAGTTCACCTGTACCGGCTCGTAGGTGCGGGATGTGCTATAGACATTGTAGAACTTCGCAGTATCCTGGATTGTCGTGTCGAAGACCTGTCCGTTCAGGAGGCGTCCCGTATAGTTGATATAGATAGTCGTATCCGACGGGAAGGCATTGGTGTCGGTCGGCTCCTTGAGCTGCTTGTAGTAGAAGCCATAGAAAAGGGAGTCAACCCCGTCCAGATATGTGTGAGTGAATTTTTCCAAAGAATCCACCTCGGACTTGAGAATATCATCCGTGGAGGCAACTATCTCCACCTCGTAGATGGAACTGCTGTTGTCGCCCTTGTGCTTGAGATATTCCGCAGGCTTCTTGTACCTGTCGGTAGTCATCAGCCAGGCCGGTATGGCTGCCTTTCTCTTGCCGCCTATATTCATTCCCTTGAGCATATCCTCTACTCCGGCTGGCAGAAAGCCTTCGCTTACTATCCAGACCTCAGGGCCATAATAGTTGGCCTTGTCGTATGATCCTATCTGCTGGGCAACCTTCTCTATATTGGTGGAACTGATATTGCCGTCAAGGTCGGAAACCGTATACTTTACATAGACGTAAGGTTGTTCCTCCAAGTCATAAGCCTCACCATCGCCTGCTTTATCCTCCAGGATATAGGCTCCGAGGGAAGTAGGCACAGCATCAGGCTGATGGACTGCCATCCAGGCTTCAAAGTACAACTGCTCATCGGCAAAAGGCTCGGTCTTCTCGGACTTGGCGCAGGATACGGCAATGATGGCCGCAGCGGCAATCGTCAAGTTTCTCTTAATTCTATCTGTCATCATGTAAATAATTTCTTGTTATTCATTGGCTATACTCTCGACCCAAACGTGATAAGCCAGGGCTGCATTTGCAGGAATCGTGCCTAAAGGCTTCTTTCCGAAACCGTATTTTCCAGAAAAGAGAATGTAGCATTCCTGCCCCGCCCTGACACCCTCCAGTCCATATCTGAGGCCCTCGACAATATCGTCATTGCCAATGTCCAAGGTCAGGATTTCGAACTGGTCCTCCCCGCTGAGCTGCCAGTTGGAGGTTCCTGCAACTTCCTCGCTGTTGGTCGCAAAGAGATTGGACGCGGACAGGGAAGAACTGCTCAATACATAGCCGGCATAATAAAATGACACCAGGCCTGTCTCCAGGCTGTCTCCCTGGCCAGGTGCGACCACGACCCTTGTCACGCCCCGATGCTGGACCGCATAGGCCGTGTCAACCTTTGAAAGAATACTCTTCGTGAAAGATTCTATATTGGTCTCCTGTTTCGTAAGCATTGACTTTCGCTGCTCCTTGGTGCAGGAAACAGACATGGCCACCAGGACGGCTGCCAGGACAAATATCTTTCTCATACGTAGCCCTCCTCCTTGAAAAGTTCATTGGTCACCCTTTCAATGTAGGCTGCGGCCGAATCCGGGGACGGTATATCCTGGGGGAAGAAAAGACGGCCTCCTGAAGCATTCTCGTGCCCACCGCCGTGGAAATACCTGGTAGCGCAGAGATTGGACGAGTAACCTTTCTTGGAGCGCACGGAGACACGGAAGAATCCGTTACCGTCAATTTTCAGGAAAAGGCTCATCTTCACCCTGCCGATGGCAAGAGGCATATTGACAAAGCCCTCAGTCTCCCCCTCCAGTATTCCGAATTTATCGGCAATGTCGGAAGTGACCACCATATAGGCAACCCCTGAATCTGTTATCTTCATATTCTCATAGAGCAGCCAGCCCATCATCCTGAGTCGGTTCTCCCTGTATTCATTGAAAAGTTTCTGGAGAATGACATCCCTGTCAACTCCTGCTTCCAGCAGGCCCGAGGCCATTGCGAACGTGGAAGGATAGACCGAGTTCGCAAAATTATTGGTATCGGTGGTCATTCCTGCCATGAGTGCCTCTGCCGATATTTTCGGGAGATTCCGCGCTTCCCCGGCAACATCCGGGAGAGCAAGCAGTATATTATAGAGGAGTTCGCAGGCCGATGACACGTGAGGGGTCGAGAAAACCAATTCGAATGCCTCAGAATCAGGAGACAAATGATGGTCAATCAGGACCTTGCGGGCATTTGAAGACCTCATCTGGCCCTCGAGTGCACCGGCCCTGGCGAATGAATTGCAGTCAAGGCAGAAAATGAGGTCTGCTGCCCCAATGGCCGTCTTGCAGCTATCCGGGGCTGTCACGGCATCTAGGACCAGGGACTTCTCCGTCCCTGCCGCAATAAAGGATATCGTATCAGCCAGCGGTTCTGGATAGACAATCCTGACATTCTCCTTGCCTCTCGCCCTGAGATAGGCCAGCAAGGCATTGGTGCTTCCTGCGGCATCCCCGTCCGGATGGATGTGGGCGGTGATGACAATTCCCTCCGCTCCTGCAATCAAGGCATCGAGCTTTTGTATATCTGATATGCAAATGTTCATATTGTTCTGTTTCGGATTGCAAATTTACTAATAAATATTGCAATTCATAAATGAAATTCATAACTTTGTGGGAACTGTTGAGAAAATAATAAAAACTCACAATAATGAACGGAATAGTTAAAAAGATTGTCAGCGTATTGCTGCTTTTCGTCATCGCCGGCCTTGTATATGTAATCGTACAGAGCGTGATGCAGCCAGTAAACTTCAAC
Source organism: Candidatus Cryptobacteroides sp. (assembly GCA_051870135.1). Taxonomy (GTDB): domain Bacteria; phylum Bacteroidota; class Bacteroidia; order Bacteroidales; family UBA932; genus Cryptobacteroides. The sequence goes on from JBJEBP010000147.1 coordinate 9,960, forward strand.
AAGCAGATGGAGTACCGCAAGGGCGTGGGCGTACAGAGAATGAAAGATCTCCGCACCCTCCAGGAAGCCTACAAATCCGTTTACGGAAGGTTCTCCCAGTCTGCCGACTCACTTGCAGACTTCTACAAGAACGGACAGATGGAAGTATTGATGCAGATTGGTTCAAATGACGACTCAGTGGCCGTTGCCAATACCGAAAAACTCAAGAAGTCATTCAGGGGCAAGCTTACTCCTGAGATGATGTACAAGCTCTACCAGGAAGGACAGAACCTCGTGTTCTCAATCTCCAGCAAGATCAATGTCAGGGACACTATCTTCAAGAGCAGGACCGACTTCAACATTGACTCCCTCAGGTACATTCCTTTCTCACAGGGTGATACCATCCAGATGGAGGCCATCATCAAGGAAGTATCCGGTGTGAAGGTTCCTCTCTTCGAGGCCAGGATGCCTTACAAGTCCCTCCTCAAGGGTCTCGACAATCAGCTCAGAATCAATCTCGATGCTGACTGCAGGGCTTCCAACAGATATGAAGGTCTCCAGGTCGGAAGCATCTCCGCTCCTAACAACAACGCTGGAAACTGGGAATAGAATTGATGCAGAACACAAATACAAATTCCGGAATATCCATTCAAGTTTCCTTGAGTGGATATTCTTTTAAGGTGGAGGGCGATGCGCCAGTCTGCCGCGGATGGATTCCGGGTTCGGAAATATTTACCACTCCGGAGTTCCAGAAACGGTACGACCGCGTAAGAATATCCCTCCTTACGCCCAAGTGCACCCTGGTACCTGAGCAGTTCTTCGAGCCTGTAGAGGCGGGCAGAATGCTGTCTGACGTAGTGAAGACAGAGGATAACGACTTGGTGGAGTATATCAGGGCAGAGCAGTTCGGGGCCGTCCTGATATTTTCCAACTCCATCGGCGAATCCCTTTCCAGGGCAATATCGCATACTGTCCTGACCGTGGACGGCTTCAAGTCCAAGGTCCTGCCTGAAATGTACTACATTCTGGAGACCATGGGGGAATGCACCGAGTACAACAAGATTGTGGCGTCCTGGGCTGACGGCTATCTTCACCTCGCCATAGGCCAGGGAAAGAATCTTATGCTGGCCAACATTTTCAAGGCACCGGACTTCACGACCGCCGAGTACTTCATTTTCAACGCGATGAAGAAATTGCAACTTAACCCGGAAATGTCCACAATAACGTTCAGGACTCCCCTTTCAGAGAATGAGGAAATGTCCCTCTACAGATATTTCCGCTCGGTGGAGAAAATTTGACAGAGTATGCGCATCATAGGAGGCAATCACAAGGGCAGGACGATACCGGTTCCGCCGGACTTCAAGGCGAGGCCTACGACGGATTTCGCCAAGGAAGCCCTCTTCAATGTTCTTGACAGCGAGTACGAATTCGAGGGCCTGAAAGTACTGGACCTGTTCAGCGGGACCGGCTCGATATCGTACGAGTTCGCATCCCGGGGCGCAGGCCGTGTCTGGTCAGTGGAGATGAACCCGCAGTACTCCGCATTCATCAAGGCCACGGCTGCGAAAATAGGGTTTGCCAACATCACGGCAGTGCATCACAACGCCTTCGATTTCATTCCTTTATGCCGGGAGAAGTTCGACATCGTCTTCGCCGACCCGCCATACAGTCTCGAAGGCGTGGAAACATTGCCGGACAGAATTCTGGATGCAGGTCTTGTATATCCGGAAAGATATCTGATTCTGGAGCACGGCAGTGAACATTCCTTCAGGGAGCATCCCTGCTTCGTGAAGGAAAAGGTCTATGGAAGGGTTCACTTCAGTTTCTTCGAGCCGAAGGCTGAGTAAGATGCCATTTTCTCCGCCATTCGAGCCCAAGGCTGGGTAAGACGCCATTCTATTCTGTCATCTCGACTGAGCGAAGCGAATGGAGAGATCTGCCCCCTGCCCGGCTCCGTCAAATCCGACCAGTTCTCCTGATCTTCCACACGAGGAAGCCCACGATTGAGAGGCAGAATACGCCTATACCTATGGACCAGTTCCATTCATCCGGAAGATTGAACCCAATCTTGGCTATACATATATAGGTAACGCAGACCGCCGTCATAAAGGCTGCCGGTATCATTGCAATGAGATATGAGCAGCCCTTCTTGTTCAATGCGAGATAGACCGTGGCGGTCCAGAGCGAGAACACGGCCAATGTCTGGTTGGCCCAGCCGAAATAACGCCATACCACATTGAATCCATCAGCGTCGGCCACATAGTAGGCGAGCATCAGGGATACTACCACGAAGAGAGGCAGACATATCATCACCCGGTTCCTGATAGGCTTCTGGTCGAGTTTAAGGAAATCCGCAATGATGAGACGCGCACTTCTGAATGCCGTGTCACCGCTGGTTATAGGAGCCGCCACCACGCCCAGCAAGGCAAGCACTCCGCCGAGTATTCCAAGCCAGCCCACCGATACTTTTTCTACTACTACCGGTGCTGCGGCACTGAGATCCGAACCAACAGCATCGGCTCCTCCGCCATAGAAGAAAAATGATGAAATCGCCGCCCAGATCAGGGCTACGATACCCTCTGTTATCATTGCACCGTAGAAGACCGGTCTTCCGAGCCTCTCATCCTTGATGCATCTTGCCATCAGAGGGCTCTGGGTGGCGTGGAAGCCGCTGACAGCCCCGCATGCAATGGTAATGAAGAGACAAGGGAATACAGGCTGTCCAGAGATGAGGCCTGAAGCCTCTCCCATATTGGAAAGTCCGTCCCAGACCTCTGGGATTGAAGGCCACTTGATGAATAGGCAGACCATCAGTGCTACGGCCATGAAAAGCAATGCGAAGGCGAACAGGGGATATATCTTGCCGATAATCTTGTCAATCGGAAGCATTGTGGCGAAGACATAATAAATGAAAATCACTGCCACCCAAATCATTATGCTCCTGGTCGTGCCATCTCCGGCAATGTCTCCGAGAATGAGGGCAGGGCTATAGACAAATACCGTTCCCACAAGCAGAAGTACGAGAATGGAGAATACAAGGAGGACTTTCTTCGTCCCCTGACCGAGATAATGCCCTACTATGTCAGGCATCCCTGCACCATCGTGGCGGATGGAGAGCATTCCCATAAGATAATCGTGGACAGCTCCGGCGAATATGCAGCCGAAAACAATCCACAGATAGGCCGCCGGGCCGAATTTAGCTCCCATTATGGCTCCGAAGATAGGTCCGGTTCCGGCAATGTTCAGGAACTGTATCATAAAAATCTTCGGGGTCGGCATTGCAATGAAGTCCACGCCGTCCGGATGTGATATGGCCGGAGTCTTTCTTGAAGAATCGGGGCTGAAAACACGTTCAACGAACGCCCCGTAGATAAAATATCCCGCAACGAGGAGGATAAGACTTATCAGGAATGAGTACATTGTCCTAAGATTAGTTGGTTGTTCCAGTAATTTCAATAATTACAATAGGTCTGCAAATATAGCAATTTTGAATTTTCTTCGTGAACGTTCATTCCAAAAATGTTTCAATAAGTTCAAATATGAATCGTTTGTCGCATATTCTTATCGAAAAATGGTATATTGGCAATTATAGATTATCTTTGTTCAGGAATTCAAGGCCTGGCATAGACCGGGGACTGCGAGTTCCGGAAAACTTGACATCATTAAAACCACATTCTAAATTTCAACTCAATGAAAAATTTTTACAGTATTGTAGCAACAGCACTTCTGGCTGTCCCTATGATGGGTTATGCCCAGAACTGGGCACCTGTCGGTGACAACATCAGGACCGAGTGGGCCGGGCAGGTATCTCCTGCCAATGCACTCCCCGAGTACCCGAGACCCCAGATGGTCCGCAGTGACTGGAAATCCCTGAACGGACTGTGGGACTATGCCGTGACAGGTATCACCGCAGCACGTCCCGAGCATGCGGATGGTACCATCCTCGTGCCTTTCGCAATCGAGTCATCCCTCTCCGGAGTCGGAAGAACAATCAAGCCAGACGAGGCCCTTTGGTACAACACCAGGTTCCAGACCCCGAAGGAATGGAAGGGCAGGAGGGTCATCCTCAACTTCGGAGCCGTTGACTGGAAGGCTGATGTATATGTCAATGACATTATGGTAGGATCCCATACAGGCGGTTTTACCGAATTCTCATTCGACATCACTCCATACCTCAATGCCAAGGGCGACCAGACTCTCACGGTTAAGGTAAGCGACGCCACCGACCAGAAAGGCACTTTCCAGCCTCGAGGAAAGCAGGTTTCCAATCCTAAGGGCATCTGGTATACCCAGGTTACAGGTATCTGGCAGAGTGTATGGATTGAGGCTGTGGCCGATGGCTGCATCGAGGCCTACAACACAGTTGCAAGCCTTGCAGGAAAGAGCCTCACCGTCAATGCCAAGGTTGCACGTGCGAAGGATGGTGACGTGGTTGTGGCCGAACTGCTCGAAGGCAAGGTAGGTTACAGCACTGAAAATCCATCAACCAGGGTTCTCGCAACCGCCAAGGCCGTTGCCGGCTGCCCTCTCACCCTCAATGTGGCATCTCCTGAGACTTGGTCTCCTGATTCACCTTATCTCTACGGTCTCCGTCTCTCCCTCGTCCGGGGCGGCCAGAAGATTGACGTAGTGGAGGGTTATGCGGCAATGCGTGAGATTTCCGTAGTGAAGGACAATCTCAACCACAGGAGAATGGCCATCAACGGCGACATCCTCTTCCAGTACGGTCCGCTCGACCAGGGATGGTGGCCGGACGGTCTCTACACCGCACCGACTGACGAGGCTCTCAAGTATGACATCATCAAGACCAAGGAGCTCGGATTCAATATGATCCGCAAGCATATCAAGGTGGAGCCGGCACGCTGGTACTATTACTGCGACCAGCTCGGAATGCTGGTATGGCAGGATATGCCTTCCATCGCCGACAACAGCAAGAACCGCTGGGACACCTCCGATTTCAACAAGGGATTCGACTTCCCTATCCCTCAGGAGTGGCAGGACAACTACTACAAGGAGTGGAGCGAGATTATGGATGCCAGGATGTCATTCCCTTGCATCGTGGTCTGGGTTCCGTTCAATGAGGCCTGGGGTCAGTTCCGCACTGAGGATGCCGCAGCATTCACCAAGGCAAAGGATCCTTCAAGGCTCGTGAACCCTGCTTCAGGCGGAAACTTCCGCAAGTGCGGTGACATTCTCGACCTTCACCACTATCCAGGACCTTCAATGTGGCTCTACAACAGCGAGGTGGTGAATGTTCTCGGTGAGTACGGCGGAATCGGTCTCCCTGTGGAGGACCATCTCTGGCAGAAGGACAGGAACTGGGGCTATGTCCAGTACAAGAACAGCAAGGAAGTGGAGGATGAGTACGAGAGATTCGCCAACAAGCTCGCAGAGTCCATCCCAGCTGGATGCTCCGCCGCTGTCTATACCCAGACAACTGACGTCGAAGGTGAGGTAAACGGTTTCATGACCTACGACCGCAAGGTTATGAAGATGGACATTGACCGCATCTCCAAGATCAACAGGAGCGTCATCGAGAAGCTCAAGTAGTAATCAGTTTTCAGTATAATTTCCGGTCCTTCCGCACATCTGGTACGGAAGGACCGATAACTTTACTTCAGGTCAATCCAAACCTTCATCCGGCCGGCCTCGCGGTTATCCCAGCTATAGTAAGGGATGAGGCGGAACAGCTGTCCGTCAGTTTCGCCGTCAATGCGGACAACACCGCCGAGAAGGTCAGCGTCAAACATCGGGGTCAATGTCGATGAAGAGGAAAGGACGACATTGTCATAATCCTGATTGTCAACTTCTTCCATGCAATAGACGAGCGGACCCCTCTGCACTGCCCGCTTGCCCTCGTCCGCCTTGACACGCTCATCCGCGGCAAACATCCTCACAGGCATCTCCATTGAAAGGCCGATCATATCCCCGTCATTCCATCTGCGGGAAATCACGGCATAGCCTTTCTCGACAGGGGCCTCGACAGTTTCACCATTGACTGTCAATGAATAAGCTTCGCACCAGCCCGGGATGCGGACCCGGATTTCCTTCTTGAATGAAGCATCTGCATTGACTGTAAGTTTCACATCTCCAGTCCAAGGATAGCCAGTTTCCAGGGTGAGCCTGACATTGCGGCGTCCGAGCGAGACATCAGCCTTGCTTCCGATGAAGAGATTGACCCAGAGAGCATCATCGGAAACGCCGTAGAGATAGTTTCCGATGGAAGGCAGGAAGCGGGAAACCTGGCTCGGACAGCAGGCACAGCCATACCAGGCCTGCCTGTGATGGTTCCCGAGAGACTCGAGCGGATTGACATAGAAGAAACGGTCTCCGGCGAGGGAAACCCCGGCCAGGGCGCCATTGTACATTGATCTTTCAAGTACGTCGATATACTTTGAATCACCAGTGAACTGGTTCATGCGCTGGTTCCAGTAAACCATACCGACAGAAGCGCAGGTCTCGCAATATGCATCGAGATTCGGAAGGTCATAATCCTCCGTGAAACCTTCATTGTGCCTTGAAGAGCCTATACCTCCGGTCACATACATATTCCTCAGGACTACATCGTCCCATAGCCGGTCAAGTGCGGCCATATAGCCTTCGTCGTGTGTATAGGCGGCGACATCGGACATTCCGCAGTAGAGATACATCGCCCTGACGGCGTGGCCCTTGATATCAGTCATCCCGCGCACTGGTACATCATCCTGATAGTACTCACTGTTCCACTCACCATTATTTTCGCCCTTGGTTCCATAGCCGTGTCCACGCTCGTCAAGGAGCCATTCAGCAAAGTCCAGGTACTTCTTCTCTCCGGTCACCTCAAAGAGTTTCACAAGCGCCAGCTCAATCTCCTCGTGACCAGGTACCCAGTCACGTTTTCCAGGGCCGAAAACACTCATCATGTGATCCGCCATCCTGATTGCCACATCGAGAAGTTTACGCTTCCCGGTAGCCTTGTAATAAGCCACAGCCGCCTCCGTCATGTGTCCGGCACAGTACATCTCGTGCTTGTCCATATCAATCCAGCGGTTCTCAAGGCCAGTCAATGTATAGAATGTATTTATATATCCGTCAGGCTGCTGCGCCGCAGCGAACTTGTCAATCCACTCGTCAGCCTTGGTCTCAAGAGCTGCATCAGGATGGTTGACAAGCGTATAGGCTATGCCTTCCAATGCCTTATAGACATCCGAGTCGTCGAAGAAGATACCGGAATGCTGTCCCTCACCCTTGGCGGCATTCTCGAAATTGCGAATCCTTCCGGTCTGATTTTCAATCTGGTCAATGCAGACCGGAATCGTAGTAGAATAATGTTTGTCCAGCCTCGGGGCCCAGAACGAGTCCTCGATTCTTACATTGGAGAAATCCACTGCATTGATTTTCTTGGAATTCGAAGCCTGCGTGCAGGAGAGAAACATTGGCAGGGCGACAATAAAGAGAGCCGCCAGTCCTTTTGCGTTGTTCATAGTATAAGGTGTTATTATTTTGCGGGGCAATTATACGAATTAATTCTGAAACACCGATGCTTTTTATTGATTAATTTCATATATTCGCATCGACACTGTTATCCAATAACCAACCTGCATCTGGAATAATACGTAAACAACACATAATTATGAAACTACACAAAATTTTGGCAACTATGGGAATACTGTTGTTCTCATCCTGTGCAAACAAGGGTGACAAGATTCCTGAGGCATTCCGGAATGCGGAAATGAGCCCTGGGGGAAAAGAGGCACTGGCTCTTGAGTATAAGTCAAACAAAGCTGACTGGGATGCTGCGTTGGAATTTATCGGAAGAAATGACCTGGCTACATTGCCGGCCGGCATTCACGAGATTCCCGGGACTGGAGCTTTTGTCAATGTCATTGACTATGAGACCAGATTTGAAGGGGATTACGAGTACCACCGTAAATACATTGACGTTCAATACATTGTGAGCGGCGGGGAAAAATGTAATGTTCTGCCTTTGACTGATTTGACGGTCAATCTGGAGGATTACAAGGAGAATGATGACTACGGTATGATGAACGGGCCGGCTGAAGGAGCAAAGATTCAGGAAATCATCCTGAAACAAGGTATGGTAGGCATATATTTCCCGTTCGATGCGCATATGCCGAGTATGGCCGTAGGTGATGTTTCCGAAAAATCAAGGAAGGTCGTCGTCAAGATCCCGGTAACAAATCGATAGTCTGTAAGGTCATACCAAAAGAGACCGACCCAAAAAGTCATCTTCTGTCATCTCGACCGAGCGCAGCGAGTGGAGAGATCTTTCGTAAAGATTTGGCTTCCAACAGATATCTCGACTACGCGCTGCGTGCTTCGCTCGATATGACAGGCTATTGTGCTTGCCTCTTATGCAGAAAAAAGAGAAGCTGATCGACAGGTCAGCTTCTCTTTTTATATGAAATCTATTCAATTACAGCACGCTGAGCACAGCCTCGGCGATGGAGTTGAGCTTGGTGTCAACGCTGTCCGCACGGCTTGCGAGAATGCAAGGAGCGGTGGTACCTACCAGCATACCTGCCTGGCGCACGCCGTCAGCAAGCTTGGAATTGGTCTTCCAGAATACATTGGCAGACTCGATGTTCGGGAACACGAGGCAGTCAGCGTCTCCGGCAACAGGGCTGGTGAGCTTCTTGATCTCGACTGACTCCTGGTCGATGGCAACATCCAGAGCCAATGGACCGTCTGCGATGCAGCCCTTGATCTGGCCGCGGTCAGCCATCTTGGCAAGAGCCGCAGCCTCAAGGCAGGCAGGCATTGAAGCGAGAACCTGCTCGGAAGCGGCGACGAAAGCCACCTTAGGCTTGGCAATGCCGAAAGACTTGGCAACCTTTACCACGTAGTTGGTCAGGGTCATCTTCTGCTTCAGGTCAGGAAGCGGAACCACAGCCATGTCAGTCAGGAAAATGAGCTTGTGGTAATTAGGACTCTCGATTACTCCAACGTGGCTCAGGAGAGCCTTCGGAGGAAGGAGACCGGTCTCCTTGTTCAGAATGGCGCGGAGGAACTTGTCGGTGCTGCAAAGTCCCTTCATAAGCACATCGCCCTCACCGTCGTGAACCATCTTGACAGCCTGTGCCACAGATTTCAGCTCATCCGGATTGTCAACAATCTCGAACTTGGCAATGTCAATGCCATGCTTACCGCACACTTCGGCAATCATCTTGGCATCGCCCACGAGAGTTGCGGATACGAAACCGAGGTCAACTGCCTTGGAAGCAGCCTCGATAGTATGCTCATCGACTGCCCAGGCAGCGACCATCTTCTTGCAGATACCCTTTTCCTTAAGGTCTGCGAATACGTCTGCGAAACTTGTAATCATAATAATATTAGTTTTCTTCTTCACTCATAACAATGTGCATTGTGTCACGGGCAATGACAATCTCCTCGTCAGTCGTGATCAATGTCACCTTCACCTTCGAGTCAGGAAGCGAAAGCATTGCATCCTCGCCGAAGGCAGTGTTTGCCTCGTAGTCGAACTTCAGTCCGAGATATGAGAAATTCTCGCAGACCCTGCGGCGGAGACGGCTGTTATGCTCTCCGATACCGCCGGTGAACACGATGAGGTCAACTCCGTTCATAACGGCTGCGAACTGGCCGATGTACTTGATGACACCGTAGGTCAGCATCTTGAGGGCAAGCTTGCATCTCTGGTCACCGGCATTGGCACGGGCATCCAGGTCGCGTGCATCCGAAGAAACGCCGGAAATGCCGAGGAAACCGCTCTTCTTGTTCATGATTTCGGTCATCTCGTCCGGAGTGAGATTGTCCTTCTTCATCAGGTACGGGATAATGTTCGGGTCAATGCTGCCGCATCTGGTTCCCATGACCACTCCGTCAAGCGGGGTGAATCCCATTGAAGTATCAATGGATTTGCCGTTCAGGACAGCGGTGATGGAACTTCCGTTTCCGAGATGGCATGTAATGATTCTGGAATTGTTCACATCAAGGCCGGCAAACTTGGCACCCTTCTCTGCCACGAACTGGTGGCTGGTTCCGTGCGCACCGTATTTGCGGACTCTGTACTTGGTATAATCCTCGTACGGGAGGCCGTACATATAAGCGTAAGGAGGAATAGACTGATGGAATGCAGTATCGAAGGTAACCACCTGTGGCACAGATGGAAGGACTGCCTGGACGGCCCTGATTCCAAGAAGGTGGGCCGGGTTGTGGAGAGGAGCGAAATCGCAGCAGATCTCGATCTTCTTGAGTACATCCTCATTGACAAGAGCGCTGGTCGAGAAATATTCACCGCCGTGCACAATCCTGTGTCCGACAGCCTCAATGTCGTCGAGAGACTTGAGTACACCGTGCTCCGCGTCAGTAAGCGCATCCAGAACGAGTTTCATTCCAACCTTGTGGTCAGGAATAGGAAGGTCAATAACATATTTATCCTTCCCTGTGGCGGTATGCTGAAGACAGCCGGTCTCAAGACCGATCTTCTCCACGAGGCCCTTCGCGAGGACATCATACACGTCGTCATTCTTCATATCAAGCAACTGATACTTGATTGAAGAGCTTCCGCAGTTGATGACTAATATTATCATTATTGTGAAAATTAATAATTGTCGCAAAAAGTGTCGCAAAGTTAGAAATAAATCACTACTTTAGCAAAAATATCGGAAATATGGAAGGAGCGGGAGACATTGGAGGGATTTCTGTCACATTCGCAGCCGGAGTGGCCGCGGGAACATTCCTGATCAGCACATTCCACAATCCCACACTGTGTTACGTCACCGGCGAAACCTTCCTGGCAGCCTGCCTTGCGTCAATGCTGGTCCTACATTGCAGGGAGTACCGTTCGCGATGGCTCGCAGGCATCATATTCTTCTTGAGCGGAATGTACATCGCCTCGATTTCTGATATTTCATCTGTCGGGATCGAGGGAAATGGGAGCGCACTCGCAATGAAGGCCGCCGGCTGGGCCACATCCCTGAAAAATGTCATGGACAGCATCCCGTTCAGGGATGAAATGACAGCTCCGCTCCTGAAGGCCCTGCTGACCGGAGACCGGAGCGGACTGCCAGGCGACATTGTCCGGAATTTCAGGACGAGCGGAGCCTCGCATATACTTGCCCTGTCAGGGCTCCACCTGGGAATCATCTATATTTTCATACGGAGGATTCTCTCCATCCTCGGCAACACGCCCATTGCCAAAATAATCCGCAGTCTGGCAACCATCTCAATATCAGGACTATACACATTGGCGACGGGAGCGTCTCCTTCCCTTGTCAGGGCCTTCCTGTTCATTCTTCTCAATGAAGCCGCACACATTCTCCACCGGGACAGCCACCCGGAAAGAGTGCTGTGTGCCGCCCTGACCCTCCAGCTTGCAATAAACCCCGGCAACATGACGTCACCGGGATTCCAGCTTTCCTATCTAGCAATGGGAGGAATTATGTTTCTCTTTCCTGTTCTCAAGTCCTGGTTCACGGCAGATGGAGTATTCTCGCCAATGAAGAAAATCTGGGATGCGGCAGCCCTCGCCATATCCTGCCAGGTCTTCACTGCGCCGGCCGCCTGGTACCATTTCCGGACATTTCCTGCGAACTTCCTGATTACCAATCTTCTGGCATTGCCGGTCACATCATTGCTGATGACATTGGCGGTGCCTTCGGTATTGCTCGCCTGTCTTGGTGCGTGCCCGGGATTGCTCCTGAAAGCCACGGAATTCCTCGCCCGGACATTGCTGTTCATCATCGAGGTTATCGCGGGGATGTAAACAGATCTCTCCACGCACTTCGCTTGGTCGAGATGACAGAATGCGCTCCGCTTGGTCGAGATGACAGAATGCGCT